>JALZOC010000134.1:1087-6808 GCA_030857365.1 Acidobacteriota bacterium | reverse complement strand
CACGGAGGCGCGGTAAATGGGAACCGCACTCGCTCAGGCTGCGGAGCAGCGTATCGCGCGCCCGCTGACGGTGCTGGTACCGCTCATCAAGGACGACCTTGCGCGCGGCAAGGACGCGGCCGAACGCGCCGGGATGCCTTACTACCAAGCGGCCGGCGAGAAGATGCTCGAAGCGAAAACGCAACTAAAACACGGCGAGTTTGTGCCGTGGGTGACGCGCAACTTCGGCGTCAAGTACCGGCAGGCGAGCAACTACATGAAGCTCGCAGAGGCGCTTGGCGGTGAAAAGTGTAGCGCGCTGCACTTTTCAACCCTCTCCGCTTTCACGCAACCCAATCGTGACAGTAGCCACCGTCCGGGACCGCCATCCTGCGATGGTCCTGTTGAGCAGGTGATCGATCGTCTCGACACTGAGACGCGGAACCTTCGGCACGAGGACGCGAAGCGGCAAGAGAATACCCAGGCGGAGCGGGCGCTGACGCTGCATCTGATCGACATCGGCTACAAGGTGCTCGCGCGTGAACTCCATCCGGACAAGGGAGGATCACGAGATGAGATGACGCAACTCAACGTCGTGCGTGCCGACCTCCGCTCGATGGTGCTCGCGCACTTTAACCAAATCGAACGGGCCTATCGATGAGCCCCGTGGCTAGCCGGCTGCGCGCGATCACCAAGTCGACACTGTGGCGGATTGTCTCGGCGATGCCGTTCGCCTGGCAGGACCGGGCCGCGGCGCTGGTGCGGCGCGTCTGGCCGGGGGTGCGCGGTGCGTAGCGACCTGCTTGCGCATTTCCCAGACGCACGGCAGGCCGCGGCCGGGTGGACCGCGCGCTGCCCGGCGCACGACGACCACCGCGCCTCCTTGAGCGTCGGCCGCGGGGAAGATGGCCGCGTGCTGTTGCACTGTCACGCGGGCTGCACGCTCGACGCGATTCTGAGCGCTGCACACCTGGCCACCGCAGACCTGTTTCCCGAGGCAGCCACCACGGGGCCGACCATCGTGGCGACTTACAAATACGCCGACGAGGGCGGCCAGCACCTGTATGACGTGGTGCGATTCAGCCCCAAAGACTTCAGGATGCGTGCCGCGTCCGGTGCCTGGAGCACGAGAGGTATCCGGCGCGTGCTGTATGGCCTGCCCGAGCTGCAGGGCGAGCTGCACACCTACATTGTTGAAGGCGAGAAGGACGTTGACCGCCTGCGGTCCCTCGGGCTGACCGCCACGTCGGCGCCCTCGGGTGCCGGCAAGTGGCAGGCCGGGTATACCCAACAGCTCACCGGCGCGGGCATCGAGCGCGTTATCGTGCTGCCCGACAACGACGATCCCGGCCGCGCCCACGCCGAGCACGTCGCGCGCACGTGTCACGCGGCTGGCCTGACTGTGCAGATTGTGGCGCTGCCGAACCTCCCGCAGAAGGGTGACATTTCCGACTGGCTCGACGCGGGCGGCACGCGGGAGCAGCTTGTCGCGCTCGTCGAGGCCGCTCCGTTGTATGAGCCGACTCAACCCAGCGGGCCGGAGCTGGCCGCCTTGGGCGACTTCGTCGCCGAACCGGACGAAGCACACGCCCGCCGCGTTGCCCAAGCCTACGACACCGAGCGCGCCAAACGCGACGCCCGCCGGCAGCTCGCCGCCGAGGACCGGGGCGCGATTACTACCCCTGCGATTGAATCTCTGCGCGATCGGTTGGCGCGTCCACGCGTGATCACACCCTGGCGCATCGAGGGCTGGCAACAGCAGGGGCAGCGGGTGATGTTCCCGGCGCAGTTCAAGGCCGGGAAAACGACGGCAAAAGGGAACGTCATTCGATCCCTTGTTGACGGCGACCTGTTCCTCGATCGCTACCCCGTGGTGCCGATCGAGGGCACAGTCGTGGACTGCGATTTTGAGATGGGCGACTCGCAGATCACCGACTGGTACGCGGCGACCAGCATCAGGAACACCGACCGCGTGATCGTCGTGGCGATGCGGGGCCGCGCGGCCGCCTTCAATATCCTCGACCCTGCGGCGCGGGCGGAGTGGGCAGCCCGCCTGCGGCGGCTTCGCTGCGCCTATCTCATCATCGACTGTCTGCGCCCGATCATGGACGCGCTCGGCCTCGATGAGCACCGGGACGGCGGGCGCCTGCTCGTGGCGCTCGATGCGCTGTTGTCCGAGGCAGAGATCCCCGAGGCCCTTGTCATTCACCACATGGGCCACGCTGGCGAACGCTCCCGCGGAGACTCCAGGTTCCGGGACTGGCCAGACGTGGAATGGCGGCTGATGCGTCAGGACGATGACCCGGCCTCGCCTCGCTTCATTGCGGCATACGGCCGGGACGTCGAGATCCCCGAGTCTCAACTCGACTTCGACCCGCTCACGCGGCGGCTGACCATTGCCGGCGGTAGCAGGCGGGATGCGAAGTCCGCAGAGGTCTTAGCCGACATCATGACTGTGCTCCAGGAGTCCAGCGGTCCGATGTCGGGCCGGGCTATCAAAGCCGCGCTGAAGGACAGCGACCACGGCCGCGACACGATCGATACCGCGCTGAAGCTCGGAGCGCGCGGCGACGACTTGATCGTTCAGTCGGGACCGCACAACTCGAAACTCTACCTCCCGGGCTCCAGTGTCCGAGTGTCCGGCAGTGTCCGGGCAGTGTCCGGGGAGATTACCGGACACCCTGTAAACACGAGTGTCCGTGTGTCCGGGGCCCTTTATAAGGCCCGGACGCTCGGACACTCAGAACTGGAGGCCCAGACGCTCGGACACTCAGAACCGGAGGAGGAGAATGCCGACGACCTGGACACCTACTGAGGCTGAGCTAATCACGCTCACCCCCGGTCTCACGGTGAGCCTCGGCGCACTCCGCCTGCTCTGGGCCTTCGAGGAGCGTGGCTGCATCGTCCGGTGCGACGGCGACCAATTACTCGTCGGTCCACGGCAACTCATCACCGACCACGAACGCGTCAGCATCCGCCAGCACCGCGACGAGCTGGTCGCGCTCGTCAAGCACTGCGAATCTGTGCAGTAACAACAATTTCACGAGAGGAGAAGCGACATGGGGCAACAGACAACAGCACACCTCAACGCCTTCGCGCAGCAAACAGGGATCGTCCCTGCTCGCGGACGACGTGCTGAGACGCTAGAACGGTTATCACAGCTCGGACTTGAACTTATTCGCGTCGTCGAACTCGAACGCTCAGGTATCCGCGATGGTGACGGGCACTGGCATGGCACCGACGTGCTTGCGGCTGTGGTGGCGAACATCAACCGCGCCGCTGACGACGATCTCAACGCGTGGTCATAGCCCATCGGGGGGGCGTCGGATGTGCGAGGCCAACGACTTACGGAGACCCCTGAGCCCTGATTTTGTCGGCTACGGGTTTGGGGATCTCGGTCTACGGCGGGGGCGTAGGAAAGTGTTCGCCGTCGGCCACTCACTAGGGAGGCCCCGCCCGAGATGTATCTGGTGTCAGAAAAAGGATTTTTAGGAATGCCTAGCGCACCCCTGCATTACTGCGGGCGAGACTGCAACGCACTGGTCGCCAAAGGAAGGTGTCCACTCCACAGCCGGGACGGATGGGGACAAACCGTTCGCAGAGTCAGAGGACGTAAAAACCAACGTCTTCGCCAGGAGCTTTACATCCAAGAGCCCTACTGCCGACAGTGCAAGCGCCTCCTCATGGACGGCTGGATTAGGGATCACATCATCCCCTTAGCCGAGGGTGGTAGCGACGAACCGAGCAATATCCAACCGCTTTGCAGAGAGTGCAGTGACGCTAAGACGCAACAGGAAGCCAAGCGCGGACGCGGCAGAGCCAGTGGGGGATAGAGAGATGTTGCCAGACAGAGCAGGCCGGACACCGAAGCCGGTCATGCGCAGCCTTTGGCGGGATCAGTGGGTATGGCCGAATCATTCATACGAGGGCTGCTAAGCCCCTTTTTCAGGAGAGAACGATGATGGCTAAGGGTGGAAAACGGGTGAACGCAGGGAGGCCCGCACGACCGGTTGCAGAGCATATTCAGCGCGGGACGTATCGAAGGGATCGACATGGACCGTTGCCGGGCAACGTCTATTCGATGGGGGTGGTCGCGGCGGCACCCTTGCCGGCCGACGTGCCGGAGTTGCTCGTATCCGGGCTCGGCCCCCCTGGCCGGCGCTTCGTTGCGACGATGTGGGCCGAGTCCGTCTATACCAGCGCGTCGGCCGAGTTGCTACGACAAGCGGCCAAAGCGTTGGATGACTGCGAGTCGCTTGAGTTACCGCGGGATCGGCGCGCGGCGCAGCGGAGTTTCGCGGCGCTGGTCACGCAGCTCGAAGCGGCGGAGGATTAACGTGGCGATTACCAAGCGCACGACGCATCCGCCGAGCATCCGAAAAACGCGCGTGGACCTCCCGCTCAGCCCGGCGTGGAAGTTTACGCTTATGGTCGGCGAATTGCCGACGGCCCGCCTCACCGGTTGGGTTCAGCAGGCGCAAGACGCCGGTCGGCACGCCGACGGAACGTCCAGCTACGACGACATGGCCGATGCGCTGTGGCAGCAGCACGGCGCCGACCTGACGCGCGAAGCAGCCGCCAACACCTTCGTCCCTTTTTGGGCATCGAAGCACACACCGACTGGCCCCGGCTTCGAGCAATGGCTCGCAGCGTTCATAGGCGCGCACCGGTATTGAGCACGCCCTTGTCCGCACAGCTCGATGCGCTGGCGGCACGCATAGCGACCTTAGAGGCCGGCCACCGGCGGTTCGAGGTGTTTGTGCAGGCCCGCGGTGCGCGGGACCAGGCAGACACTGACCTCGTGCTGGCAGTGGTGACGGCGACCGAAGGGCTGCCATTTACCGCGAAGGCGCTGTGGGTGCTTCGTCAGCGCGACACCGCACTGGCGGCTGCGCTGCGCGACGCCGACCTGACGTCACCGCGTGAAATCGGCGCGTGGTTGCGCCGCATGGACGGCGTGCCGACGAACATCGACTGGTGTGTCAGCCGCGGCCGGAAGCGGCGAGACGGCTGTCTCTGGCGACTCGTGCGACTCAGCCCATCACCGATGCCATCGGCGCCAGACTGTAGAACATGAACACACTTGACGATCTCAATCGGATACACGCGCAGCAGGACCGGGCGGCCGGATTCCTAATTGCGAGTCTCCTCAACGACGAATTGAAATTCCTCGCGGACAGCCCGACACACCTAGCGGATTTTGGCGCGTCCCGTGGTATCCCGCGGGCGGTGCTCGCGTTCGCTAAGGCGGCCGTGAGTGCAGCCACGACGGCCGATGTGTCATGGGCCGGTGCGCTGGCTTCCTCGGGTGCGGACGCGCGGGCGTTTCTCGCACTCGCCGAGCGCCTGGCGGTTCTCCCGAGGCTTGGCGCCGTGCGGATTGAGGGAGCGGTCACGGGCGCCGTGCAGGTCTCCAGCGCAATGAGCGATTGGGTGGGCGAAGGCAGTCCGAAGCCGATTCGTGCGATGTCCTTCAGTGCGACGAGTCTCACACCACGAACATTGACGACGAATATTGTCGTCTCCGACGAGTTGTCCAGGATGGGTGCCCCTGGGACACTGCCGTTGCTGCAGCGCGCGTTGAGCGTGTCTTTGGTGTCAGCGCTCGACAGCGCACTGCTCGACCCCACGAACGCTGGCATCGCGAACATCAAACCCGCCTCATTAACCAACGGGCTCGTCGGCATCACGCCGGTCGGCGATTTCCAGAGCAACATCGGCCAAGTTTTGGGAGCGCTGTCC
>JALZOC010000134.1:0-1077 GCA_030857365.1 Acidobacteriota bacterium | reverse complement strand
CTCGGCCGCGGCCGTGGCGGAATCGACGTCGCTGTTTGATCCCACGCTCGCCGCGGTTGCGAACGTGAGGCCGGCGAGTCTGACAAACGGCGTGACGCCGCTCACGCCCGCCGGCGATTTCCAGGCCCAAGTCGGCCAAGTTTTGGGAGCGCTGTCCGGCGGCGCACCGTCCAAGCCGGTAATTATCGTAGGCGCACAGACGGCCGCGCGACTGGCTGGCCTTCGCGACCTGGCCGACGCAGGGATTCGAGTGCTCGTATCACCGGCGGCGGCCAGCCGCATCATTGGGATCGATGCAGACGGCGTGCTTTATACCGATGACGGGATCGAACTGCGGCACGGTAGACCGGATCTTGTTATGTCCGACACGCCCGGGGCTGTTGTGCAGGCGGCTGGCGCGACACCGGTCCATACGTCCACATGGCAGAACAACATGACGGCGCTCAAAACGTTGCGTCATGTGAATTGGACGAAGCGCGCCGATGCAGTTGCTTTTTTGACGCTCGCGTAAAATGGCGATCCGCAAACACGCACCATCGAACGAGCCCGCCGAGGTCGATCCGATTACCGCGCTCCACGACGCGATTGTCCAGGCGTCAGAGCAAAACTGGGCCGCGAACGGCGTGTCTGAGCAAGAGCGCGTCCACCTTCGTCCTGGCGTCCTGGCGATCGCCGAAGCGGCGACAACCCGACTTCGTTCCGAGCACATCGCACGCACAGGGGGGAAGGCATGAGCAGCAAGTTTGCGGCACTCACTACAAAGCTGATGGACCTGCCGCTCGACGATCTCGAAGGGCAGTGGACCCAGCTCCTCGCGCAGCAGGGGCACACGCCTGTCACATGGCAGGCGCTCGACCACGTCCTCGCCGAGGAACGGGCGGCGGCGCACCAGCGGCTGACGGCGCTCGAAGCGCGCATCCTGGTGTTGGAGGCGGTCCCCGTTCCCCTGTATCGCGGCACGCACCAGGAGGGGAAAGCCTATCCCTCTAACACGCTTATTACGCGCGCGGGCGGGCTGTGGATCTCGATCATGAGCACTACGTCCGTGCCGGGCACTGATCCGTCGTGGAAGTTAAT
>JALZOC010000816.1 GCA_030857365.1 Acidobacteriota bacterium | reverse complement strand
CGTGCGGGGATCGTCTGCCTGGTTGACGTACTTCACCACGAATGGACCCATGCCGACGATTTGGACAATCGATTCCCCTTTCGCGCGGACGTAATGATTCTCCCCGGCCGGCATCTTCGCGTACCCCCCTGCCGTGAGCACGTGCATCGCTGTGTCGTCGGCCCTGTCTCCGAAGCCGGCGGCGACTGTGCCGGAGATCACCGTGACGTGCTCGTCGGTCGGATGGGAATGGGGCGGCACACGGTACCCGTCTGGAAACTTGAGGCGGATGACGAAAATGCCGCTCTTGGCGGGGTCGCCATCGAGGGCTGCGGCCTGCGCGCCGGGGGGGAGCGCTGGCGGACCGGGACCCCATTTCACTTCGTCCGCCGCGACCATCACATGCGCCGCGGGCTTGGCCGTCTGCGCCGGCGCCGCGCTCTGCGCGAAGCCTGACCCCATCCCGGCCATCGACGCCGCCCCGATCACGAGTGCGAATACGTTCCTCTGCATTGATCCTCCTGAAAGTTGGAACGGGGATTCTACTTCTCTTTGGGTTCCTCTTTCTTGAGAACCTGATTGAGGCCGGCCAGGAGCTCCGCCTGTTCACTCACGTCGGTCGTGCGCGCCAGCCGTTCCGCCAGGACGCGCAGCGCCTCCGGCGATTTCATCGCGGCGATCCGCTGCACCATGAACCCGAACGTCCGCGGCAGCCGCGATCCCGCGGCAAGCGTGAGTGCGCGATTCGCGTCAAGGGCGGCGAGCGGCTCGGCGGCATACCAGGCCAGCAGCGGCTGGTTCTGATCCGCCTTGTCCTCGGTTCGGGCGAGCAGCCCCCCGAGCACGTCCCACCGCTTTTCGGCCGGCACGCGCTGCAGTGCGCTCGCCAGATACAGCCGGACGAGCGCGGACGTGTCCTGGCGCGCCATCGCGGCGAAGCGCAGGATGGCGGCGTCCGACGGATTTTTTCTTTCGACGAGCAGCTGGATCGCCCAGCTCCGCACGTACTCGCTCTCGTGCGAGAGCAGATCCAGCGTGTCCGGCTCGCTCAGCCCGCCGGTCACGTGGAGGGCCCACAGGGCGCGCAGCTTGCGCGTCACGGCAGGATTGGTCCGCAGGATCGTCCGGAGCCGGGCATGCACCTTCGGATCTGGCCCCCGTTCCTGCAGCAGGCGGCGCGCATGGCGCACGTACCAGTCGTTCTGGTGCAGCTGAAGCTCCACCAGCTTCTCGGACGATTCCCTGCTCAGGTCGACTTTGACCCATCGATCCTTCTCGTGGCTGATCTTGAATATCCGGCCGAGCGTCTTGTCGTGGACGTCGGGATTGCTGCTGTGGCACTGGTTCTTGTCGTACCAGTCGATCGCGTGCACGGATCCGTCCGGTCCGTACCGGAAGTTGATCATCTGGCTCCACGAATCGTTCGCCATCAGGAAGTCGGGCCCGTGCGAGGCGACATAGCCTGACCCTTTGCGCTGCAGCCGATCGGTGTTGGCGCGCTGCCCGTGCAGGTTGTTCATGAAGATGGAGCTGCGGTACTCCGCCGGCCAGCTATCCCCCCCGAGGTAGATCATCGCGCCCGAGTGCGCGTGCCCGCCGCCCGCCTCGGCGGAGCGCCCGTTGCCCGCATGCGGCCCTTTCCGGCCCACCCAGTGCACATGGTCCGCGATGGTCTTCAGGTCGTCGTAGATATACGTGTTGAAATGCGCGCCCGCCTGGCGCTTGTATCTCGCCCCCTGGACTACGTGGTACAGGTGCTCGATGACGCACGCGGTCGTGAAGGCGTGGCCGTAATCGTTGAAATCGAGCCCCCACGGGTTGCTGGTGCCCTCGCCGAAAACCTCGAACTCATGCCGCGTCGGATGGAACCGCCAGATCGCGCCGTTCAGCCGCTGGCGTTCGGAGTCCGGCGCCCCGGGTTTGCCGACGTTCGAATGGGTGAAGACGCCGTGGGTCCCATAGAGCCACCCGTCCGGCCCCCACGTGAACGTGTTGAGCATCTCGTGGGTGTCCTGAAAGCCCCAGCCGTCGAGCAGCACCTGCGGCGGGCCCGACGGGGTGTCGGCCCCCTCCTTGACGGGGATGAACAGGAGGTACGGCGCGGCGCCGACGAACACGCCGCCAAAGCCGATTTCGATGCCGCTCACCAGGTTGAGGTTCTCCATGAAGATCTTGCGGCTGTCGAGACTCCCGTCGCCGTTGGTATCTTCGAAGATGAGGATCCGGTCGCCGCCTTCCCCTTCTGCCCGCACGGGGTACGTG
>JALZOC010000815.1 GCA_030857365.1 Acidobacteriota bacterium | reverse complement strand
GGAGCCTCGCCGCCTACCTCAACAGGACCGGTTCACTCATCCTGATCCTGACGCTGCTGTTTCTCGGGATCATCCTCTCGACGCAGTTCTCGTTCGGGAGACTGTTCGGGGCCATCGGGCAGCTGCTGCGCGACCGATGGGCGGCGGCGCTGGCGGCGCACCGTGAGCGCCGCGAGGAGCGGCGTCGCGACAAGGAGCGGCAGGAGGTCCTGAAGAAGCATCTGGACAAAGCCGCTTCCCAGACCCGGACGGACGGGGGGCCGGACGTGCCCCCCCGGATTGCGCCGCGGCGCGACACGCCACAGCCCGCCGTGATGCGGCCGGCCCCGGCGGGCAGGACTGCCCGCGAGGATCCTGGCGCCGAGGAGGCCGCACGGAAGACCTCTCGAACCGCCGCGATGGTCGGTGCCGCTGCCGCGGCCTTGAAGGCCGCGTCCTCGCGTCCGACGCCGCCGCCGGCGACGATCAAGCGCCCCGCGCCGCCGGTCGAGCCGTCGCTGCCGCTCTCCGATCCCGAGCGGTCTCCGGCGGAACGAAAGAAGGGCACGTACGTCACGCCGCCGCTCGCGCTCCTCGATGCCCCCAGGCCGGAGGCCAAGATCGACGAACGTGAGCTCATGGACGGCGCCCGCTACCTCGAAGAGAAGTGCCGCGAGTTCAACGTCGAAGGATCGGTCGTCCAGATCCATCCCGGCCCCGTGGTCACCACGTACGAGTTCAAGCCGGACGCGGGCGTGAAGTACAGCAAGATCACCGGGCTCGCCGACGACCTCTGTCTCGCGATGCAGGCCGAGTCCGTCCTGATCGATCGCATTCCCGGCAAGTCGACGGTCGGCATCCAGATTCCGAACAAGAACCGCGACCTCATCTCCATGCGGGAGCTGCTCGAGTCGGAGGCCTACAAGAAGTCCCCCTCGCGGCTGACGCTCGCGCTGGGCAAGACGATTCACGGCGAACCGTTCGTGGGCGACCTCGCGACGATGCCGCATCTGCTGATTGCGGGGTCGACCGGCACGGGCAAGTCCGTCAGCGTGAACGCGATGCTCTCGAGCATCCTGTTCCGGTCCACGCCGGACGAAGTCCGCCTGATCATGATCGACCCCAAGCGGCTCGAGCTGGGGATGTACGAGGAGATTCCCCATCTGCTCACTCCCGTCGTCGTCGATCCCAAGCTGGCGGCCAACGCGCTGCGCTGGGCCGTGCGGGAGATGGAAGAGCGGTACAAGACGCTCGCGAAGGTCGGCGTCAGGAACATCGAGCAGTACAACCGCAATCTGAAGCTGGCGCAGGCAGAGAACAACGACTCCGTCCTGGACGACCACGGTAACGAGGTGAAGACGCTTCCCTTCATCGTGGTGCTCATCGACGAGCTCGCCGACCTGATGATGGTGGCGGGAAACGAGGTCGAGGAATCGATCTGCCGCCTCGCGCAGATGGCGCGCGCCGTCGGGATCCACCTGATTCTGGCGACGCAGCGACCCTCTGTGGACGTCATCACCGGCCTCATCAAGGCGAACCTTCCCGCGCGCATTTCGTTCCGGGTGTCGTCGAAGATCGACTCGCGCACGATCCTCGACGGCAACGGCGCCGAGCAGCTGCTCGGGAAAGGCGACATGCTGTACCTGCCGCCCGCCTCCTCGCGCTTCCTGCGGCTGCACGGGCCGTACATCTCCGAACAGGAAAGCGCGCGTCTGGCCAGCTTCCTGCGCAAGCAGGGGAAGCCGACGTACGACACGTCCATTACGGACGACGACAAGAAGGCCGGCGGCGAGCCCGAGTTCGAGAAGGACGACCTGTACGACGAGGCCGCGCGCATCGTGGTGTCGAGCGGCCAGGCGTCCATCTCCTACCTGCAGCGCCGGATGCGCATCGGGTTCAGCCGGGCCGCCCGCCTGGTGGACATGATGGAGGCCGAAGGCCTCGTCTCCGGCGTCTCGGGGGCGGCCGGCGGAAAATCGCGCGAAGTGCTCGTCAAGGCCGATTACTTTGACGAAGTCGATGCGCAACTGAGGTAGCCATGCATCACCGGCTTGGTACGATTTTGCTGCTTGGCGTCACGATGGTGGCAGGCGCGCCCGTGGCAGCCCATGCCGCGACGGGGGCCAAGACGCTGTACTCCCGGGCGCTCGATCGCGAGCGGGTGATCCGGAAGGACGCTCCACGTCCCACGCTGCAGCAGCTGCGCGGGCTCGTCGACACGTACGCCGCCATTGCGCGCCGGTTCCCCGGCAGCGCGTACAGCGAC
>JALZOC010000814.1 GCA_030857365.1 Acidobacteriota bacterium | reverse complement strand
CCGGTGACGCCGGTCGAAGCCCGAGTTACCGCGATCGCCGCCCAGATTGCGGATGTCCTGGACGATGCCGCCTTCGCTGCCGAACAGCTCCGTCGCGTCGTCGATCGACTGGCTCCAGGTGTAGCCGAGAGAGAACTGGGTGCCGCCGGACAGCCGCTTGTCGAGCGTCAGCTCCAATCCGTTATAGCGGGCCCGGGCGGAGGGGTCGCGGAAGGTGACCGCCCCCAGGTTCGGGTTCGGACGGCGCTGCCGCTCCGTCCGCGGATCGCCCAGGTAGGCGCCGTTGATGTTGTAGCTGCGCGGAAGATTCCGCGAGGAGGAGCCGACGTATGACGCCGTGAGCACGAGGGCGCTGGCGATCTGCCGCTGCAGACTGACGTTCCCTTGCACGATCGTGGGCACCTGGAAGTCGGGCGCCCATACGTTCCAGTTGAGATTCGCGGGCATGCGCGTGGGGTCGCCGAGGATGTCGGCCTCGAGGCCGCCGGCGAGCTGGCCCGCGGACTGCGTCGGGGTCGAGGGAATCGTCACCTCGCGGTAGATGGGCCAGTTGTTGGTGAGCCGTGAGGACGCCCCGAGGCCGCCGCCCGTCGTTCCATAGAACAGGCCGCCGCCGGCGCGTATCGTCCAGCGCTCTGCGGGCTGATACGCGAGTCCCAGCCGCGGCGCCCAGTTGTTCCTGTCGGTCTCGATCAGTCCCCGGTCCGACCATGAGCGGCCGTTGTCGCCGGCGCGGATCACCTGAACGGCGGGAAAGGCCGCCAAATCGAGTGTGGTCATCCGGTCCTGGGTCTCGAACATGGGGCTGGTCAGCTCATACCGGAGGCCGAGGTTGAGCGTCAGCCGCTCGGCAATCTTCCAGTCGTCCTGTACGTAGAACATGTAATTGCGCTCGCGGAGCTGCGCCTGCTGAAGCGTGCTGTACTGGCGCGAGCTCGTCATGCCCAGCAGGAAGTCCCCCAGGCTGATGCCGGTGAACCTGCCGTTGAAGGCGAAGATGCCGCGATTCTGAGGCGCGCCGACGATGTCGGACTTGATCCAGCGGATGTCCGCGCCGAGCTTCAGCGTATGGCGTCCCGCGAGCCATGTCAGGTTGTCGAGGATCTGAAAGGTCCGGGCCAGCTTGTAGTTCGGGGTGAAGGCTGCCTCCCCCAGCACGGTGTAGCCGAAGGCGCCGCCGAAGGTGAGACGCGCGAGGCCGGTCACCCCGTCGGTCGGCGCCACGCGCAGCCCGAACTGTTCGTTCACAGACTCGCCGACGAGCGGACGCTTGTCGGTCTCGAGGCTGCTGAAACCGTACCGGACCTCGTTGAGGAGTCTCGAGCCGAAAATGTGCGTTTCGGAGGCGGCGACGCTGATCGCCCGGTTGTCGTTCAGCGTTTGCTCGTTGTTCGACGCGCCGATCGCCGGAGGCGCAAACGGTCCTTCGCCATCGTCGCGGACGAGCATGCGGCTGACGCGCACGAACGCCTTGTCCGCGTTCGAAAAGTTGTGATCGGCGCGGACGTCGATCTGGATGCGGTCGTTCTCATGACGCGGGGACGACAGGTAGTTCTCACGGGTCGGCCCCGCGAAGTTCGGCGCCGGCCACAGCGCGAGCAGCTGCGCGGCCACGGGATCCCAGCGTGGCCTCGGGATCGTGTTTCCCGGAAACGGGGCGCCGGTGGCCGGGTCTCGCACGGTCACGAGGCTGGCGTCGAAGACGCCGTTGCGCTGGGCGAGCGTGGGCACCGTCGACAGCGAGCTGCCGCTCGATCGCACGCGAAGCGCCTCGATGCTGCCGAAATAGAACGTCCGATTGGTGCGGATGGGGCCGCCGATGGTGAACCCGTACTGATGGCGGCGCAGCACGTCGGGATCCGCTTTGCCATCGCCGTCGCGATCGGTGTAGTCGAATGCATCCCTTGCATCGAACGCGTTGTTGCGGAGAAATTCGTACGCCGTGCCGCGCACCTTGTTGCCGCCCGACTTGATGCTGACGTTCATGACCGCGCCGGCATTGCGGCCGAACTCGGCCGAATAGTTGCTGGTCTGGATCTGAAACTCCTGCACCGCGTCCAGGCTCGGGATCAGCACCTGCGCCTTGCGGTCCTCCATCCCGAGCACCTGGGAGTTGTTATCGACCCCGTCGAGGATGAAATTGTTCTGCGTGGCCCACTGGCCGTGCGAATTGAAGCCCCCCTCCTGATCGCGGTGCCCGATCGCCGGCAGGACGCCCGCGACCAGTACCGCCAGGCGCTGGAAATTGCGT
>JALZOC010000813.1 GCA_030857365.1 Acidobacteriota bacterium | reverse complement strand
GACGACAGCCTTCCCCATCGACATGGCTTCGAAGATCTTCAGCCGCGTTCCGCCGCCGATGCGCAGCGGGACCACGTAGACCGCTCCCGCGGCGATATGCGGCCGCACATCGTCCACCCGGCCTGTCACCTCGATCCCGGCCTCGAGCGCCAGCCGGGACACCGCGGGTGTGGGAGCCCGTCCGATGATGCTCAGCGTCGCGTCCGGCTCGACCTGCCGGATGCGCGGAAGGATGTCCCGCACGAAGTACTGCATCCCATCCTCGTTAGGCAGCCAGTCCATCGAGCCGGTGAAGACCAGGTGCGCCCGGCGCACGGGAGCGGACGAGGGCACGAAAAAGGTCGTGTCCACACCGGTCTGCACGACGTGTGCGGGCGTTTGCAGGGCATCCGGGTACAAACGCTGGAATGTCTCGCGATCGATCTCCGACACCGCGAGGGCGAGGTCGAAGCGGGCCAGGGCGTCTCTCTCGAAGCGAAGCATCCGGCGCCACTGCTGCGCGAGGAGGTACCGGCTCAGAGGGTTGGTCGCATGCTCGGCGTGCCTGCGCCAGATTTCGGCCTCCACGTTGTGCGTGAAGAGGAGTGCGGGGCAGGGGAGCTGAGCCGGCAGATTCACCACCGGCACCAGGAAATCGCAGACGACGGCGTCGAAGCGATGCGTCTGAAGAAGCCCCTCGAGCACACTCCTGAACGACGCGGATCTGTACTTTGCGACGCCGTACGGCACCCTGTCCACCAGGTACCCGGCGGCGTCGAGATAGAACTGTGGGGTCCCCTTTGCGGGGTCGGTCCGCGGCACGGTATGGAGGTGGGCGCAGACGGCGCTCATCCCCTCATGGTCCGCGGCTGGCTGCCCAGGGTCGCAGAAGGACAGGTAGGTGATGTCGTGCCGGACGGCCAGGTGGCGCATGAGGTGCCACGTGCGGAGCTTCCCGCCCTTGTCGAGCGGCAACAGCAGGTTCGCGTTCAGCCAGAGGATCTTCATGAGCCGGGGTTCTCGCGCCGCGACACGCGGAAAAGGCGCCTCACGCGCCGGCCCTCAGCCCTGCGGTTTCAGACGGGATCGTCAGGGTCCTGCCGGGCAGGGTCTGCACGCCGTCGCCGTCGACATGCGTGCGGTACCACAGCTCCAGGTTCAGGAGGCTCCAGAGCGCGTCCCCTCCTTCCGCCTCTCCCGACGCATGGGCGGAAATGAGGCGCGCGACTGCGGCGGGTTCGATGATGCCACGCTGCCTGCTCCGCGAGTCGAGGAGCACATCGCGCGCGACGCTGCCCCACGCCCCTTTCATCCACATCGCAAATGGGACGGGAAATCCCATTTTCTTTCGCGTCAGAATTTCCGCCGGGAGAATGTCCCTGACCGCTTCGCGAAGCACCCACTTCGTCTTGAATCCCCGGAGCTTCATCCGCCCCGGCAGCGCCGCGGCAAATTCCACGAGTTTGTGATCGAGGAAAGGGACGCGGCTCTCGATGGACGCCGCCATGCTCATCTGGTCCTGTTTCATCAGGAGCTCGACGAGATAGGTCTTGAGGTCGGTGTAGAGCAGGCGGTCGAGCGTCGTGCTGCGGCCGTTGGGAGCGTCGAAGAATTGCCGGGATGCGCCGTAGGCGGACTCCGGGGTCGCCAGCGCGGCCAGGGCGCCGCTCAGCAGGGTTGCCTGCCGCTTCAGCCCGATCGCGGCGAAATTGTCGAAGAACATCGCCTCGGGCGTCCGCGGCATCGCGAGGAACGAGCGTTTGGCCACGCGGGCTAGCCGCGCGGGCAGATTCGGCACGAGCGTGTCGGAGATCCAGTGGCGCAGCGGCGCGGGCACCGCGCCGTAGGCGGAGGCCGCGCGCCAGTTGACGAGCGCCCTCGGGTACTTGCCGTAACCGGCCAGCAGCTCGTCGCTGCCTTCCCCGGTGAGCACCACCTTGACGTGCTCCCGCGCGAGAGCCGACACGAAATACAGGGGGATGCTCGAGGGATGGGCAATCGGCTCGTCCTCCTGCCAGATCAGCCGGGGAAGCGCCCCGAAGAAGTCCTGATCGTCAATCACGATCTCGTGCGCGTCAGCGCCTACGGCCGTGGCGACCTGGCGCGCGTATCCGAGCTCGCTGTATGCCCGCTGTTCGAACGCCACCGAAAAGGTCTGCAGCGGGCGGTTGATCATCTTCGCCATCATCGCGGCGATGGCGCTGCTGTCGAGACCACCCGAGAGGAACATGCCCAGCGGCACGTCGGCCATGAGCCGGATGCGAACGGATTCTTCG
>JALZOC010000133.1 GCA_030857365.1 Acidobacteriota bacterium | reverse complement strand
CATCGAGATTTTCCGCAAGAGCAGCAAGTTTTCCGAGGTGCAGGCGGTCTGCGGGACCCTTTCGAGCAGCCCGCTCGTGGGGCTCTTCCAGTCAGGATACACCGAGCTCAACGCGCAGCTTCGCGCCGGCGGGCACGCCGACGCGGGCAAGCCATCCCCCACCGGCGGACGTCCAACGCTCAAGAGTCTGGACGCCGTCGATCGCGCGCTGCTGCGTGCCACGACCGTGGAGATGACGAAGCTCGAGCGGCGGTTGCCGTTTCTCGCGACGACGGCCAGCATCACGCCGTTCATCGGGCTGTTCGGCACCGTATGGGGGATCATGAGCTCCTTCCAGCGGATCGGGGCGCAGGGCTCGTCGAGCCTCGCGGCGGTCGGTCCCGGGATTGCGGAAGCGCTCGTGGCGACCGCGGCGGGACTCTTCGCGGCGATTCCGGCAGTGTATTTCTATAATCACTTCACGAACCAGGTAAAGCATTTCAGCGGCGACCTGGATGATTTCTCCCTCGAATTCCTGAACATCTCGGAGAGAAACTTCACGTAGCGCCGTTCGGAGCAGCCGTCCATACATGCCACACGTCCAGCAGAACGGTCACGCCGGCGGCCGCACGCGCCGCGGGCGCAGCGCCCGCGTCTCCACCTCGCTCTCGGAGATCAACGTGGTGCCGCTCGTGGACGTGATGCTCGTGCTGCTCATCATCTTCATGGTGACGGCGCCGATGATGCAGCAGGGGCTGCAGGTGGCGCTGCCGCAGTCGCGGCGGTCCACACCGGTCACGGCCACACCCATCTACGTCACCGTGCCGGCCGATTTCGGCCGGACACGACAGGTGCACCTCGACAAGGACCCCATCAGCGTCGACTTCCTGCAGGAGCGCGTGCGGCAGGCGATCCTGACGCGCGACGACAAGTCCGTGTTCATTCGCGCCGACGCGGCGGCGACGGTCCAGGACATCGCCACGGTGATGGACAAGCTGCGGGAAGGCGGCGTCGAAAAAGTCGGCTGGATGACGAAGCCGGCGGGACGGTAGCGATTGCACGAAGCGGTCAGCGACGTGCTGGCGGAGCGGGCGGGCGACGCGGAGGGCGTCAGCCGGACCATTCTGCTGTCGCTCGGCGCGCACGTCGCGCTGATCGTCGGGGTCGTGCTGATGCCTGCCAGCTGGCGGTCGGTCGACGTCCCCGCCGAGGTCACTCCGATGATGATCTCGCTCCAGGGGGGAACCGGGCCGGACGCGGGAGGGATGACGCCGATCTCCGGCCGCGCCGTGCAGGCCATCGCACCGCCCGATGCGAAGCCGACGCCGCAGCCTCCTCCGGCGCCAAAGGCTCCCGAGATGGTCGCGCCGGAGGTGCCCGCGAGGCCGGTGCCGCCCGCCAGGCCGGTGGAGAAGCCCTCCGAGAGATCGTCGACTCGCAAGCCGACGGTCGGGCCGGAGATCAAGACGGGCGATGCGCGTGCCGACACGGGCGGGGCGCCGATTCCGTTCGGCGGGTTGACCCGGCCGTCGGGGGGCGGGTCGGCGAGCTCCGACGCGTTCACGGATTACGCGAACTTCTGCTGTCCGGCGTATCTGAGCCAGATGACCGACATGATCAAGCGGAACTGGTCGCAGAATCAGGGGGCGGCCGGCCGGGTCCAGGTGAAGTTCACCATCAGCCGGGACGGGAAGCTGTCGAATGTGCAGGTGGAGAAGCCGAGCAATATCTCACTCCTCGATCTGGAATCGCAGCGTGCCATTCTGAAGACCGCGCAGCTGCCGCCGCTGCCGCGCGAATTCTCCGAGAACACGCTCACCGTTCACCTCGTGTTCGAGTACCACCGCTGAAAAGACTTATGCGACCATTCATCATTGCGATCTTCGCCGCATCCGCCGCCCTCGCCGGCATCGCCCAGGACCAGCAGCCCGCTCCGGCTCCGCCGCGCCAGCCCGGCGAGATCATCGTCACGATCAACGGCGCGCCCGGGCTGCCGCCGAAGTACGCCGTCCCGGACTTCATCGCCTTGACGACCGACCCCGAGACCGTCGCCGCCGCCCGGACCATCGGCCAGGTTCTCTGGGACGATCTCAACTTCGAGCGGGAGTTCTACCTGATTCCGAGGGACACGTACAAGAGCATCCCGCCGGCGACCTCCGTCGATCAGGTGCCGCTCGACCAGTGGAAGCAGCTCGGCGCGGACGGTCTCGTGATCGGCACCGTCCGGCGGACCGCCACCGGCGTGACGGTCCAGGTGCGGCTGCTCGACGTGGCCACCGGACGCTCCGCGATGGCGAAGGAGTACAGCGGCACGCTCAAGAATCCGCGGCTGTATGCGCACACCGCCTCGGACGAGATCCACCAGCAGCAGCGGGCGCTCCGGGGCGTGGCGCGGACGAAGCTGGCCTTTACCTCCGACCGGGACGGCGAGCGGATGAAGGGGCCGGTGGCCGATCGCGGCATCTCGAACATCTACATCTCGGATTACGACGGCGCCAACCAGGTCCGGGTGACCGCCACCCGCTCGCTCGACATCACGCCGGCCTGGTCGCCCGATACGAAGACGATCGCCTACACGTCGTACCGCACGGGATTCCAGGACATCATCGTGCAGTACCTCCACGAGCTGCGGGCGTATTCGAAGCCCGCGAACGGCACGTCCGAGAAGCAGAACTACCTGCCCGCCTGGTCGCCCGACGGCCTCAAGCTGGCCTTCACGACCAATCGCGACGGCAACCCCGAAATCTACGTCGTCAATCGGGACGGGAGCGGGCTGCGGCGGCTGACGAACCATCCGGAAGTGGACGTGACGCCCACATGGTCGCCGACCGGCAACCAGATCGCCTGGACGTCGAACCGGACGGGATCGCCGCAGATCTGGGTCATGAACGCCGACGGCTCGGAGCCGCGCAAGATTACGAGCGAATCGTGGTGCGACCGCCCCACGTGGTCGCCGGCGCCGTTCAACGAAATCGCCTACGCGTCGCGCACCGGCCCGGGGTTCGATATCAAGGTCTTCGACTTCGAGAACCGCGGCACGCGGACCATCACGGACGGCATCGGCACCAATGAGAGTCCCGCGCTCTCGCCGAACGGGCGCCACGTCGCGTTCACGTCCACCAGGACCGGCAAGGAACAGATTTTCGTGATCGATCGCGATGGGAAGAATCTGCGGCAGATTACGAAGGCGGGCATGAACCGGTATCCGAATTGGTCGCAATGACGATCAAGGCGAGCAAGAGGGTTTTAGGGTTTTAGGTTTTAGGGTTTCAGGGGTTGAGAAACGATGATGTTCAGACGCCATGCCGTATTGTTCGCCGTGATCGCGCTGCTCGCCGTGGGGGCGTGTGCCAAGAAGAAGCCACCCGTGGCGCGGCCGACGGCCCCTCCGCCGAGCGGTTCAGTGGCTGGGGCCCGCCCGCCGGCACCTCCGGAGCCTGTTCAGGAACCGCAGCCCATTCCGGCCGAGCCGATTGCGACCGACACCCTGTCGACGTCGGATATCGACACGCTCAACCGGAACTCCCCGTTTCAGCCGGTCTTCTACGGCTTGGATCAGGATACGATCGACGAGGCTGGCCAGCAGGCGCTCAACGGGAACGCCGAGTTGATGAAGAAGTATGCGACCTGGATCGTGACGATCGAGGGGCATTCAGACGAACGCGGCACGGCCGAATACAACCTGGCGCTCGGCGAGCGCCGGGCGCTTGCGGCGCGCAACTATCTGGTGTCGCTCGGAATTCCCGCCGATCGCCTCCGGACGGTCAGCTACGGGAAGGAATTCCCGTTCGAGCCCGGGCATGACGAGGGTTCGTGGTCGAAGAACAGGCGCGCCCACTTCGTCGTGACCAGCAAGTGAGGCCCGGACGCTTCGCCGCGGCTGAGGGTTTGTGCGGGCCGGGGTTTCAGCTCCGGCGCAACGGAGGAAGAGAGACCACGATGACTCGAAGGGCATGGCGGATGGTGGCGGCGCTCGGATTCGCCGTGGTCTCGGCCGCACCCGCGACCGCGGCCGACAAGGCGCAGCAGCAGCTGATGGCGGAGATCCGCATGCTGCAGGAACAGCAGCAGCAGCTCCAGCAGGTCCTCGGCGGGCTCGCCGACACGTTGAAGACCATGACGACGAGGCTCGACGAGCAGACCGGCGCCGATCGGAAGGCCTTTGCCGATCAGCGGCTGCTCATCGAGAATGTCGCGGAAGGCATGCGGATTCTGCGCGAGAAATCGGACGACACCAATGTGCGCCTGTCGACCGTGACGCAGGAGCTCGAGGCGGTCCGGCAGGCGGTGTCCGCCATGCCGTCACCCGCCGCCCCGGCCTTCGGGCAGGATCCCGGGGCCGGTTCGGCGGACGGTGGGCTGCCCAACGGCACCGCGGGTGGGCAGGCTCCGCCCCCCTCGAGCGGCCAGGCTCCGCTGATTTCGCCCCAGAAGATGTTCGACAACGCTTACAGCGACTACACCGCCGGCCATTACGACATCGCGATCATCGGCTTCACGACGTTCATCAACAGCTTCCCCCGCCACGACAAGGCGGACGATGCGCAGTTGAATATCGGGCAGTCGCTGTACGGCGCCGGGCAGTACCGGGAGGCGGCCGATGCGTTTCAGAAGGTGATCGCCAACCACCCCCAGGCCGACAGCGTGCCCGTCGCCTACTGGAAGCTCGGGACCACGTTCGAGAACCTGAAGCAGACCGACGCCGCCCGGGGGGCGTTCGAGACGCTGATCCAGAAGTATCCCAACGCCTACGAAGCCATTCTCGCGAAGCAGAGGCTCGACGCAGCGAAACGCTGACGGCTGAAGGCTGAAGTTCGAACTTCAGACTTCGAACTTCAGCGCTTCTTCAGAACGGAATATCGTCGTCCGTCAGCTCGCTGACGGGCTCGCCCATCGGATCGTCGCTGCCACTCGATGTCCCGGCGCTTCGCTGGGGGCGCGCCCCGCCGCCGCCGCCACCGCCGCCGAGCAGGACGACCCGATCACCACGGATCTCCGTCGTGTACCGCTTGACGCCTTCCTTGTCGTCCCACTGTCGCGTCTGCAGCCGGCCTTCGACGTAGATCTGCTTCCCCTTGATCAGGTAGTCCTTCAGGCTCTCGGCCATCTTGCCCCAGAGGACGATGCGGTGCCACTCGGTCTTTTCCTGTTTCTGCCCCGCCTTGTCGTTCCAGACCTCGGTGGTCGCGAGGTTCAGCGTGGCGACGGCCGCGCCTCCGGGGGTGTACCGCATCTCGGCATCGCGCCCGAGGTTCCCGACGAGAATCACTTTGTTGACACTGCCCATTCGACGAATCCTTTCAAGAGTCCAGCCATTCTGCGTCGCGCGCGTTTGCTGGTCAATTGCGATCTGGCGTCCGGCACGTACGCGGATACTGCGCCCGCGGCCCCGAGCGATCCTTGCACTTCCTGCGGACAGGGCAGGTCACGGCTGAATTCATGTCGTCCGTCCGTAGCGATCCTCGAGCCGGACGACGTCGTGGAGCTCGGGGGTGGAGACTTCGAAGATGTCGCAGTCCGTGATGGCCGTCATGCGGTGAACGGTTCCAGGCGTGACGTGAACCGCCTGCCCTGGCGCCATCTCGCGTTTGACGAGCTCCTCCCCTTCCTTGATTTCGAAGAGCATGCGGCCCGACGCCAGATAGATCGTCTCGTCCTTCTGGTTGTGGTACTGGAGGCTCAGGGCGTGCCCCGCGTCGACGTGAATGAGCTTCCCGACGTAGCGGTCGGTCTTCGCCCAGTGCAGTTCGTACCCCCACGGCTTGTCCACGCGCGTCACCTGCTCCGGCAAGGTCAGCTCCTCTTGAATGCGCCGTGCGCCACGGCGTCAGGTTTTTCTGACGGGCTCCTGCTCCGCGCGGAATGCGCTCAGCAGCTGCTCGATCTCTCCCGCCGTCCGCGCGCGGACGGCCCGCGCCGCGACGCGCGCGGCCTGGTCGGAGTGCAGTCGCCGCAGCGCCTGTTTCGCCAGCGGGATTGCCGTGGGGGCCATGCTGAACTCGGTGAGTCCGAGGCCCACCAGAAGCGTCAGGAGGACAGGGTCGGCGGCCATTTCGCCGCAGACCGACACCGGTATTCCCCGCCGCCTGCCCGCTCTCGCCACGAGGCGGAGCATCCGGATGATGGCCGGATGCAGCGGCTCGTACAGCCGCGAGACGCGGTCGTCGGTGCGATCCACGGCGAGGCAGTACTGGATCAGGTCGTTCGTGCCGATGCTGAAGAAGTCCGCATGTTCGGCAAGGAGGTCGGCGGTGAGCGCCGCCGAGGGGACCTCGATCATGACGCCGATCGGGACCGGCGGAACCACCTCGCCGCGCCCCCGCAGTGCCGCCGCCGCCCGTTCCACGGCGGCTCGCGCCTCCCGCAGTTCGTCGACACCCGACACGAACGGAAACATGATCCGCAGCGGCCCGTGCACGGCGGCGCGCAGCAGCGCGCGCAACTGTGCCTGGAACATGTCCTCCATCGAGAGGCTGAGGCGAACGCCGCGAAGCCCGAGCGGCGCCCGCGCTCCGTCCACCCCTGCCCCGCCGCCCCGCAGCTGCGCCTCGCTCACGTCGAACGTGCGGACGGTGACGCGTCCCGGGGACATGCTGTTGATGAGCCGCGTGTAGGCATCGTACTGCGCCTGCTCGGCGAGAGCCGCCTCCCCGCCCCCGGCGAGCAGGAACTCCGATCGGAACAAGCCGATGCCCTCGGCCCCCGCCTCCCGCGCCCGCACGGCATCGTCGGGGGATTCGACGTTGGCTTCCAGCCGGATCTGCACGCCGTCGGCGGTGACGGGCGCGAGGCCGCGGTATTCGTCGAGCGACTGCTCGTACGCGGCGCGCCGCTGCTGCCGGCCCCGCACATGCTCGAGGGCCGCGGGATCGGGGTCTACGAAGAC
>JALZOC010000812.1 GCA_030857365.1 Acidobacteriota bacterium | reverse complement strand
GGGTCGACGTTGACGACGTGGATGTCGCGGGTGAGCCGCGCCAGCTCCCGGACCACGAGGCGGAGATCGTACCCGGACTCCACCGCCTGCCCGGCCAGCCCGAACGCCGCCGCCGCATCCTCGAGCGCCACGGCGTCGGCGATGTCGAACAGCAGATCCCGGCGCACGAGGCCCAGCACCGTCGACACGTCCCCGGCGGTGATCGTCTCCCCCGCGAACGCGATGACCTGGTCGAACGCGCTCTGTGCATCGCGCATGCTGCCGTCGCCCGCCCGCGCGACGAGCATCACCGCCGCGTCGTCCACCTCGATTTTCTCGGCGTCGGCGATGCGGCGGAGCTGATCGGCGATGGCCTTGACGCTGATGGTCTTGAGCTCGAAGACCTGCGATCGCGACTGGATCGTGGGAGGGACCTTTTCGATCTCCGTCGTGGCCATCATGAAGACCACGTGCGGCGGCGGCTCTTCGATCGACTTCAGGAGCGCATCGAACGACGATCCCGAGAGCCGGTGCACCTCGTCGATGATGAAGATCTTGTAGCGGTTGCGCACGGGCGCGACGCTCAGGCCGCTGATGATGATGTCGCGAACTTTCTCGACCTGGGTATTGGTGGCGGCATCGATCTCCATCACGTCGATATCGCGTCCGTGCGCGATCTCGATGCACGCATCGCACACGCCGCAGGGCTGGGCTGTTGGCCCCTTCTCGCAGTTCAGGCAGCGGGCGAGGATGCGCGCGGTGGTCGTCTTGCCCACGCCGCGCGGGCCGGCGAACACGAACGACTGCGCAATGCGCTTCGCCGCGATCGCGTTCCGCAGCGTCTGGGTGACGCCTGGCTGGCCGATCACGTCTTCGAAGCGCTGCGGGCGCCACTTGCGGGCGAGAACCTGGAAAGACAAGGAAAATCTGAAGTTTTGAAGAAGTTGACGAGCCCCACCGCGACCCGGGGAACCTGCGGCACATGTCAGGATCTGCTTAGCGCTGCTGCCTTCCGGCCCTGACGCGGTTCGCAGGCTGAGATTGCACAGGGACCGGGCCGCGGTGCGGCCCGCATGCCGGTGTTCCCTGCGCACCCGGCATGGATTCGAGTGTACTACATGGCGCTTCCAACCTTCCGACTTCGCGCGAAGCGCTTCGGCGGAAGGAGCCGCCACCGCCCCGACTGTTACAATCGGGCGATGAGACTGACTCGGCGGCACTTTCTGGCGGCGACGGCCGAGTTGGCGGGGGTTTCGGCGCTGTCGAGCGCGTGGCCAGGAATCGCCGTCGCCCAGTCGAGTGGCGGCGTCGCGCCCGGGAAGGAGAGGCTCATCGTACGGTCGCTTCGCCCGCCTGACTACGAAACGCCTGTCGCCCTCCTGGACGCCTGGATCACTCCCGTCGAGAGCTTCTACGTCAGATCGCATCTGCCGACGCCTGCGACGGTCGACCCGACGCGCTGGACCCTGAAGGTCGAAGCCGGCGCTGCGCCCGTCGCGCTGTCGCTCGACGACATCCGTCGACTGCCCTCGAAAACGTTGACGGCGACCCTGGAATGCGCGGGGAACGGCCGTGCCTTCTTCGACCCGCCGGTGGCTGGCGTCCAGTGGGGGAAGGGAGCTGTCGGTACGGCGCGATGGACAGGTGCGCGCATGGGGGACGTGCTGAAGCGCGCCGGTCTGCGGAGCTCGGGGCGCTTCGTCGTGATGGACGGCTCGGACCTGCCTCTCGGCACCATGCCCGACTTCGTGCGCCAGCTGCCGATCGAGAAGGCGATGCATCCGGACACGTTGATCGCGTACGAGATGAACGGCGCTCCCGTCCCTCCGATGCATGGCTTCCCTCTCCGCGCGGTCGTTCCCGGGTGGGAGGGGGCCTACTGGATGAAGTGGCTCTCGAGCCTGCGCGTCGTGGACCGCGAACACGACGGGTTCTGGGTGAGCACCGCCTATCGCTATCCCGTGAGGCGCGTGGCGCCAGGCGCGGCGGTCGACGCGAAGGACATGGCGCCGCTGACGGGGCTCACCGTGAAGTCGCTCATCACGCTGCCGCTGGATGCATCGAAGCAGCCGGCCGGCCGAATCGACGTCGGCGGTTTCGCCTGGGCCGGCGAACACGACATCACCGGCGTCGAGGTGTCAACAGATCAGGGCGCAACATGGGCGCCGGCGCGTCTCACGGGCGACCGGGCGGCCTATACATGGCGGCGCTTTGCGTACTCGTTTAGCGCGACGAAACCGGAGTCCTGCCTGATCATGACGCGCGCGAAAGATTCGAGCGGC
>JALZOC010000811.1 GCA_030857365.1 Acidobacteriota bacterium | reverse complement strand
CAGCCGACCACAAGGCCGGATCCGTTCTTGATACGAGGACGAGCGCGGATGACCGGTAATGGCTGAAGAAGATCGTACGCGCGCGACGCTGGATCGCGAACGCTGGGAGTTGCTGGATCGTGTCGTCGATCTCCTGGAAGGCCCCATGGTGCTGCTCGGGATGGGCTGGCTCGGGCTGCTCGTCCTGGAACTGACCCGTGGACTGTCACCACCGCTCGAAACTCTGAGCACGGGGATCTGGATCGTATTCCTGGCGGACTTTGCGGCACGGCTGCTGATCGCGCCCCGGAAGCTGCGGTTCCTCCGGACGCACTGGATCACGCTTCTGTCGCTCGCGCTGCCGGCTCTCCGGGTACTGCGGATCGCCAGAAGCTTTCGCGCGCTATCGACCCTCCGTGCCGCGCGAGGGACCCGCCTGGTTCGAGTGCTCACATCGCTCAACCGCGGCATGCGCTCGCTGAGCGATACCATGGGCCGGCGCGGCTTCGGCTACGTCGTCGCACTCACGATCGTCGTGATATTCACGGGCGCCGCGGGCATGTATGCGCTGGAGCAGGCGGTTCCAGGCAGCGCCCTCCGCGATTACGGCAGCGCCGTCTGGTGGACCGCGATGATCATGACCACAATGGGCTCGGATTACTGGCCGCAGTCCTCGGAGGGACGGATCCTCTGCTTCGTGCTGTCGCTTTATGCATTCGCCGTGTTCGGATATGTCACGGCGACGCTGGCCAGTTTCTTCATCGATCACGACGCGCGCAGCGCCGACGCCCCCCTGGCCGGTCACGCAGACGTGGAGGCACTCCGGCGCGAGATCGCGCAGTTGCGCGCCGAGTTGGCGCAGTCTCGAGTCACAGGCGCACCCGACCAGGCACACTAATTGCCGGGCTCGACTCGGATGCTTTTTTCCGGTGTGCGTCGAACGGGAAGTCTAGCAGCCCGTGGCGCACAGACGGCCTCGGCCTGGACGCTGCACGTCTGGCGGCTGGGTTGACGCCGCCGCACCGGTGCTGGACAATAGCGCTTCCATCCAGCATGAGACGACACGCCGCTTCAATGTACCGTCGCGTGCCGGGCGCGCCCATTCCAGGCACCGGCGGGTAATGGAATCAGGCCCGCCAGGCGCCCTTCCGCCGGAACTTCGTGCCTTTCTTCATAGCTGCATAGACTCGATCGAGCAGATCGAAATCCTGCTGCTGCTGCAGCGCTCGAATCGGGCCTGGACCGCCAGAGCCGTCGGCGCGGAGCTTGCCCTGATCGGCCCCGCCGCACGCAGCCACCTCGAAATGCTGGCTGCCCGCGGGCTGCTCAAGATCGCGATCGACGAGGATGTGTCCTATCGGTACGCGCCGAAATCGGCCGACCTGCGCCGCTACGGCGACCAGCTCGCCCTGCACTACGCCGACAGCCCGACGACGATTCTTCGCTGCATCGCCTCGAGCCCACGCCGCTCCGTGAAACAGTTCGCGGACGCGTTCAAACTGCGAGACCCCGAGTAGCCATGGCCACGACGGTCTATCTTCTCTGCACCTTCACGAGCGCGCTCTGCGCGGTGCTGCTGCTGCGCGAGTATCGCCGGACGTCGGCGCGGCTGCTCTTCTGGAGCGGCCTCTCCTTCACTGGCTTCGCCATCACCAACGCCCTGGTCTTCACCGATTTCATCATCGTGCCGGAGGTCGACCTGTCCCCCTTCCGCGCCGTCGCAGCCTGCGTGGCGACGGGACTCCTGCTGTATGGCCTCATCTGGGACGCGGATTGATCATGGTGACCTTTTTTCACGGCGCCGCGGCGATGGGTTCCCTCCTGGTGGGGCTCTTCTTCCTCCGGTTCTGGCGCGAGACGGCGGACCGGCTGTTCCTGATGTTCGCGCTGGCGTTCTGGCTCATCGCCGCGGACCGGGCGGTGCTGGGGTTGTTCGCCACCGCGAGCGAATGGCGCGAATACGTGTACCTGCTGCGGCTCGGCGCGTTCTGCCTGATTCTGTACGGGATCGTTCAGAAGAACCGGCGGTAGGAGCAGCCGGGGGATCGACCGTCCGTCAGCGCGCGTCCGCGGCTCCCGTGACCGGGCGCGCCGGCAGCGTCGCGAAGAGCAGTCCCATGCCGAGGGCCGCCGACCCCGCGGAGGCGAGCAGGACGCCAAGCTTCGCCTGGTCGAGGAACGCGCTCGTGCCGAACGCCAGCGACGCGATGAAGAGCGCCATGGTGAAGCCGATGCCGCACAGGCACGCGGTCGCGAGCAACGAGCCCCAGCCGGCGCCCACCGGC
>JALZOC010000810.1 GCA_030857365.1 Acidobacteriota bacterium | reverse complement strand
CGGTCCGTCCGGAGCTGGCGCGGTCGGGGGACCGGGAGGGCCGCCCGGCGCGGCGGCGGCGCTTTCAGAACGCGGTTCCGGGCTGAACTCCGCGCGCACGTATCCGACGCGCAGCTTCGACAGCGGCGCGCCGGAGCCCCAGGTGAACGGTGCGTCGACGACCGTGTCGTCGCGCCCGTCCGGTCCGTAAATCGCATTGAAGACGAGCGCGCAGTCCTCGACAGACCTGCACATCGGCCCGATCTTGTCCATCGTCCAGCTGAGCGCCATCGCCCCATGCCGGCTGATTCGACCGTACGTGGGCCTGAGCCCGGTCACGCCGTTCGCGTTCGACGGTGAAATGATCGACCCGCGGGTCTCGGTGCCAAGAGCGAATCCGACGAGCCCCGCAGCCGTCGCCGCACCCGGGCCCGCCGAGGAGCCGCTCGCGCCCGATCGCTGGGGGCTCGGATCGTCGGGATTCCAGGGGTTCTTCGTCTGGCCTTCAAACCACCGATCCCCCTGCGCGAGTGCGCCCATCGACAGCTTCGCCACCAGCACCGCCCCCGCGTCGCGGAGACGTTCGACCACCGTGGCGTCGTAGTCGAAGACCTGGTCCCTGAACGGACCCGCGCCCCACGTGGTGGGAATCCCCCGCGTGGCGAAGAGATCCTTCGCGCCCCACGGGATGCCGTGCAGCGGTCCCTTGTAGCGGCCGGCCCGTATTTCCCGGTCCGCTTCGGCGGCCTGCGAAAGCGCGAGGCTCTCCGTGAGTGTGACCACGCACTTCAGCTTTGGTCCGTACTTCTTCAGCCGGGCCAGGTACATGGCCGTCAGTTCAGTGGCCGAGATTTCCCGCCGCTGAAGCAGCGGCGCAAGCGACGTGATCGGAAGAAACGCGAGATCGTCCAGCGCGGACGGCCGGGGGGCGCGCTGGAGCGTGACGTCGATCTCTGCGCCTGGCGTGGCGCCGGCCCGCGGCCCGCGTCCGGGAAGATACGGGTGGAACGCGACGGCAGGTTCCGTGTCGAGGGGGACGTCGATCTTCCGAAGCCGTTCGAAGGCATCGAGATTGCGGTTCACCCCGGCGGCCGCGGCCTCCTCTTCCGCATCCGAGAAGTCGATCCCCGCGATCTTGCCGGCGCATTCGAGAGTCGCTCTGTCGATCCGGGGCGGCTGCTGCTGCCTCGCCGCGGCAGGGGCGGCGAAACTGCCGGCCACGGCTGCCGGGATGGCGGCAAGGAAGCGGCGCCGCCCCTTCAGGCGCAGAGCCAATGTGTGCTTCGTCGTCGGTTCCATGAGTCCTCCAGATCGCCCAGGCGGCCGCTCGCAGGCGCACCTTTCAGAATGGCGCTAGAATACCGGCGATCCTGCCTTTGAGCTCCATCACCCCCCCTCCGCCGATCTCCGTGCTGCTGGTCGAAGACGACGACGACTATGCCGCACTCGTCCGCGCACAGCTCGCGGCAGGCTCGATGCCGATGCGCGTCGAAAGGGTGAGGACCGCCACTGCCGCTGTCGAAGCGCTGGCACATGGCAAATTCGACGCCGTGCTGCTGGACCTGAGACTGCCGGACAGCGACGGTTTCGGAACGGTCGATCGAATCCTGGGCGCGGGTGACGCACTGCCCCTCATCGTGCTGACGGCGAGTGACGACGAGGGCGTCGCCGTGCAGGCGGTTCAGCGGGGCGCGCAGGACTATCTGGTCAAGAGCCGGACTGATGCGGAGTTGCTGTACCGCTCGATCCGGTACTCCTGCGAGCGCGCCGAATGGCGGCGGGACCTGATCCGCCGAGACGCCGAGCTGCGCCAGTCGCACAAGATGGAGGCGATCGGCCGGCTGGCCGGCGGGGTGGCGCACGACTTCAACAACGTCCTCACCGCCATTTTCGGCTACGCCGACCTGCTGCTCGATCAGTTCACCGAGGACGATCCCCGTCGCGCCGACGTGCAGGAGATTCGCAGCGCGGCCGAGCGCGCCGCGGCACTGACGCGGCAACTCCTCGCGTTCAGCCGCAAGCAGATGATCCAGCCTCGAGTTCTGAACCTGAACGATGTCGTGGTGAGCCTGGAGAAGCTGCTGGCGCGCCTCGTGGGGGAGGACATCTCCGTCATGATCCGGACGCCGGAGGAACTGTGGAACGTCCGCGCCGATCCAGGGCAGATCGAGCAGGTGCTGATGAATCTCGCGGCCAACGGACGCGACGCCATGCAGGAGGGGGGCACGCTGACGATTTCGACCGAGAACCTCGTCGTCGAGAACGGCCACGACCCGGCCCGGCCG
>JALZOC010000809.1 GCA_030857365.1 Acidobacteriota bacterium | reverse complement strand
CTGGAGCATGTTCGGGTCCGCCAACTTCGACAATCGTTCACTCGAACTGAACGACGAGCTGAACGTCGCCGTGTCGTCGCCGGCGCTCGCGCAGCGCCTGCTCGAGGCGTTCGAGAAGGATCTCCGCACCTCGTCGCGCCTCGATCTCCAGCGCTGGCGTCAGCGCTCCATTCTCCAGAAGTCGCGCGAGGTGTTCTGGTCCGCGTTCGGGGAGGTGTTCTAGGCAGCTCTCAGCTCTCAGCTATCAGCTTTGATGGCTGACAGCTGACGACTGATAGCTGACAATAACCCATGGTCCGCGTCAGGTTTGCCCCATCCCCCACGGGTTATCTCCACATCGGCGGCGCGCGCACGGCACTGTTCAACTGGCTGTACGCCCGGCGCCAGGGGGGCACGTTCGTGCTGCGCATCGAGGACACCGATGCGGAACGGTCCTCCGCCGAGATGGTGAAGGGCATCGTCGACGGCCTGCGGTGGCTGGGTCTCGACTGGGACGAGGGGCCGGACGTCGGCGGTCCGCACGCGCCGTATTTCCAGTCGCAGCGCGTCGAGAACCATCGGCGCAGAGCCGCGCAGCTCGTCGCGCAGGGACGCGCCTACTACTGCTACTGCACGCCCGAGTCGCTGCAGAACCGGCGAGCGGCGGCGGAGGCGCAAGGCGGCGGCTGGGTGTACGACCGCACGTGCTGCGCGCTCGCGCCGGAGGAGGTCGCGGCGCGTGAAGCCGCGGCAGATCCGCGCGCGGTACGCTTTCGAGTGCCGCCGGGGCACACCATCGTCGAGGATGCCGTGCATGGGTCCATCGCGTTCGACAACGCGAACCTCGAGGACTTCGTGATTCTGCGGTCCGACCGGCAGCCGACCTATCACCTGTCGGTCGTCGCCGACGACATCGACATGGCGATCAGCCACGTGGTGCGTGGAGACGATCACATCTCGAACACTCCGAAGCAGGTGCTGCTGTACCGCGCGCTCGGTGCCGAGCCGCCTGCCTTCGCGCACGTGCCCCTCATCCTCGGGCCCGACCGCAAGCGCCTCAGCAAACGTCATGGCGCGATTTCGGTGACGGAGTATCACCGCCTGGGGTACGTGCCGGAAGCGATGGTGAACTTCCTGTCGCTGCTTGGGTGGTCGCCGGGCGACAACCGGGAGCTGTTCACGCGCGAGGAGCTCGTCGGCGCCTTCGCGCTGACGGGGATCAGCGGCGGGAACGCCGTATTCAACCCCGACAAGCTCGACTGGTTCAACCAGCAGCATATCCTGCGGCTGCCGCTCGACCTGCTGGCCTCGCGAGTAGAACCCCTTCTGGGCGACGCCGGCCTCTGGCGCGCGGATCTCGCCACGTCGGAAAGGCCCTGGCTTCTGGCGCTCCTCGAGCTGATCCGCTCGAGGGTGAAGCGGATGGGTCAGTTCGTCGAAGAGCTTCGCCCCTTTCTGCGGGAACAGCCGGACTACGATCCCGCCGCCGTTTCGAAGTATCTGGCAGTCACGGGGATGAGCCCGATTGTCGAAGCCCTCCTGCGACGCATCGAAGGGCTCGAAGCGTTCGACAAGGGGACCGCAGAAGCGGCCGTGAGGGAAACGGCTGAGGCATCGGGTACCAAAGCCGCGACGCTCATTCATGCGACCCGCGTCGCTCTCGTGGGACGGAGCGTGAGTCCCGGCCTTTTCGAGATGATGGAACTCCTCGGGCGCGACCGGACGATGACACGGCTGAGAGCCGCGCAAAATTTGCTTCTCAAGTAACAGTCCCTACACCTTCAATGTCGCGACTGCATGTGCGTCTCTTTTCGCGGCTGAGCAACATTTTGCCCAAGTCTGATACCTGAACGGCCCGCATCTCCCATACGGAGCCGACAAGCCTCGTCAGGCGGCATAAATGTGCCGCGGTACGGCAATCGATTCCCCCATAGTCCCAAACATCTTCATGCGGATAAAGTGCTCGCCTTCAAGCATTTACCCCATGGAACCAGCTGCGGCGTGGCACTTCCGTTGCACTTGTCGGGCTCGCACGAGGGACATCGGAACAAACGCGAGCAGGAACGAACCGGGGACGAGGAGGGACAACGTGGCCAAGGAAGATCGTGGATTTGCGTCGATGGATCGCGCCAAGCAGCGTGAGATTGCGAGCAAGGGCGGCAAGGCTGCCCACCAGAAGGGCACCGCGCACGAGTGGACGAGCGAAGAGGCGCGCGACGCGGGCCGGAAGGGTGGGATTGCGAGTCACCAGCGGCGTCGCGAACAGGTCGGGGGATCTGAGGAGGGG
>JALZOC010000132.1 GCA_030857365.1 Acidobacteriota bacterium | reverse complement strand
GAGTCAACAACGTCATTGACCCGGCGCGCATCAGCCCGGTTGCGCGCAACATCTTAAATCTGCTGCCGTTGCCGAACCGACCCGGACTCTTCGGTAACTACGAAGTGTCGGGAACCAACGTGCTTGACCGCGAAGCCTTCGACGTGAAAATCAATCACAATTTCAGCGAGCGCACGCAAGGCTTCGTTCGTTACAGCTTCTTCTATGCCGATGTCGCGGAACCTCCCGTGTTCGGCGTACTCGGCGGACCGACTGCGGGAAATTCCGCTACGGCGGCAATCGGCACGAGCAAAAACCAAAGTGCCTCGATAAACTTGACGCACACCTTCTCGCCGAATCTGGTGACGGAATTTCGACTCGGCGCGGTGCGCGTGCTGTTTCAAGGCGCATCGCCGACCGAGCCTGACATCGCAACACAGCTTGGCTTCCCCGGCATCACCGAAAACTTCTTCTCGGCGGGCATTCCGTCGCTGGTTTTCAACACTTTCACCGGTTTGGGAATCACGGCGACGCTCACCGAAATCGGCGGCAACAAGATCAACGTGATCAAGGTCGTTCGCGAAGTGACCAGCCTCGGACTCAAGGAAGCCAAGGATCTCGTCGAGGGCGCTCCCAAGCCGATCAAGGAAGGGATCCCGAAGGACGAGGCCGAGGCGATCAAGAAGAAGTTCGAGGACGTCGGCGCCAAGGTCGAAATCAAATAGCGTCGCGCGGAGCGTCGGCTCCGCGTCGCCGGGGCGGGGCTGAAGCCCCGCCCTACGTACGGTTCTTCTTCGACCGCTTCCGAGGTTTTCACCAGCATGTACAGCCTTCCCAAGAACGTCTACCGCGAGCGCATCGACTTCTCGAAAATCAAGCAGACGATCCCGATCCCGAACCTGATCGAGATTCAGAAGAAGTCGTACGAGCGGTTCCTGCAGATGAACCGGCTGCCCTCGGAACGCGAGGATGCCGGCCTGCAGTCGGTGTTCAAGTCCGTCTTTCCGATCAGCGACTTCCGCGAGAACTCGTCGCTCGAGTTCATCGAGTATTCCATCGGCAACTGGGAGTGCAAGTGCGGCCGCCTGCAGGGCCTGCACCACCTCCGGAAGCCCTGCGTGAGCTGCGGCCACACGCTCGTGGCCGATCCGTACGGCGAACACGACGTCCTCTGCCCGCGGTGCGGCAAGCCGAACGAGGCGCGCGGCGACGTCTGTGACATCTGCGGCAATACCGTCGGCCTGAAGCTCAAGTACGACGTCGACGAATGCCAGGAGCGCGGCATGACGTACGCCGTGCCGCTCAAGGTCACCATCCGGCTCGTGGTCTGGAACAAGGACCCCGAGACCGGCGTGAAGACGATCCGCGACATCAAGGAGCAGGAGGTCTACTACGGCGACATCCCGCTGATGACCGACAACGGCACGTTCATCATCAACGGCACGGAGCGCGTGATCGTCTCGCAGCTCCATCGCTCGCCGGGGGCCTTCTTCCACTCGGAAGACAAGTCGCTCTACATCGCGCAGATCATCCCGTACCGCGGGTCGTGGGTGGAGTTCGAGTACGACGCGAAGAACCTGCTCTACGTCCGGATCGACCGCAAGCGGAAGTTTCTGGCCACGGTGTTCCTGCGCGCGCTCGGCCTGCGCGGCGCCGACGAGATCATCCGGCACTTCTATACCGTCGACCGGCTGCAGTTCCGTGGCGGCTCGATCTACTGGGCGGTCAACGACAGCCTCGTCGGGCTGCGCGCGGCCAAGGAAATCAAGGCCGGCGCCGACGTCGTGACGCACGCGGGCAAGAAGATCACCTCGACCGCACTCGCGGCGCTCCGCAAGGCGGGGGTGGAAGCGGTCGAAGTGGCGGACGCGGAGCTCGAAGGGGCCTTCGCCGCGACCGACGTCGTCGATCCGTCGACCGGCGAGGTCATCCTCGAGGCCAACGAGGCGGTGGAGCCGCGCGTCATCTCGATGGCGCAGGAGAAGAACGTCGAGAAGCTCGAGATCTTCTTCCCCGAGCGCGACGAGATCGGCTCGGTCCTGTCGCAGACCCTCAAGAAGGATCCGATTCACACGCACGAGGAAGCGCTCATCGAGATCTACCGGCGGCTCCGGCCGGGCGATCCGCCGACGCTCGACAGCTCGCGATCGCTCTTCGAGAACATGTTCTTCAACGCGCAGAAGTACGACTTCTCGCGGGTCGGCCGGCTCAAGCTGAACACCAAGCTGAAGCTGAACACGCCGCTCGACGAGAAGATCCTGCACCCGCAGGACTTCTACGAGGTCATCAAGTACCAGTTGAAGCTGCGGCGCAATCCCGCCAACGTCGACGACATCGATCACCTCGGCAACCGCCGCGTGCGGTCGGTCGGCGAGCTCCTCGAGAACCAGTTCCGCATCGGGCTGGTCCGGATGGAGCGCGCCATCAAGGAAAAGATGTCGGTCTATCAGGAAATGGCGACGGCCATGCCGCACGACCTGATCAACGCGAAGCCCGTCATGGCGGCGATTCGCGAGTTCTTCGGGTCGTCGCAGCTCTCGCAGTTCATGGACCAGACCAACCCGCTCTCGGAGGTCACGCACAAGCGGCGTCTCTCCGCCCTCGGGCCCGGCGGCCTGTCGCGCGAGCGGGCCGGCTTCGAGGTCCGGGACGTGCACCCGACCCATTACGGGCGCATCTGCCCGATTGAGACGCCGGAAGGCCCGAACATCGGCCTCATCTCGTCGCTCTCGTGCTACGCGCGGATCAACGAGTTCGGCTTCATCGAGTCGCCGTACCGCAAGGTCAAGCACGGCCGCGTCATCGACTACGTCATCGTGACCAACGCGGGCGGGTCCAAGTACAAGGTCGGCGACATCGTCGAGGCGGACGAGTTCACCGCCTCGGATCTCGAGGCGGGCAAGGGCAAGCGGAAGCGCGGCATGGAGTTCGAGCCGTACTCCTACTACCTGTCCGCGTGGGAAGAGGACCAGTACATCGTCGCGCAGGCGAACGCCCAGGTCGATGAGAACGGCAAGTTCACGACCGACCGGGTCAACGCGCGCCAGGCGGGCAACTTCATCCTCACGCCGAAGGACAAGGTCGACTTCATCGACGTCTCGCCGAAGCAGCTCGTCTCGGTCGCCGCCTCGCTGGTTCCGTTCCTCGAGAACGACGACGCGAACCGCGCGCTGATGGGGTCGAACATGCAGCGCCAGGCCGTGCCGCTGCTGCGGGCGCGATCGCCCTATGTCGGCACCGGCATGGAGTACATCACCGCCCGCGACTCCGGCGCCGTCGTCGTGGCGCGCCGCTCGGGCACGGTCGACTACGTCGACAGCCAGCGCATCGTCGTGCGCGTGGAAGGGGAGGAGAACGCCACCTCGCGCGAGATGGGGGCCGACATCTACCCGCTGACGAAGTTCAAGCGGTCGAACCAGAACACGTGCATCAGCCAGAAGCCGATCGTCAAGGTCGGGGCGAAGGTGCACAAGGGGCAGGTGCTCGGCGACGGACCGTGCACGGAGCTCGGCGAGCTGGCGCTCGGCCGCAACGTGCTCGTCGCGTTCATGCCGTGGCGCGGGTACAACTTCGAGGACGCGATCCTCGTCTCCGAACGCATGGTGAAGGACGACTACTACACGTCGATCCACATCGAGGAGTTCGAGATCGAGGCGCGCGACACGAAGCTCGGTCCGGAGGAAATCACGCGCGACATCCCGAACGTCGGCGAGGGCTACCTGGCCGATCTCGACGACAGCGGGATCATCCGGATTGGCGCGTCGGTCAAGCCGGGGGACATCCTCGTCGGCAAGGTGACGCCGAAGGGGGAGACGCAGCTGACGCCCGAAGAGAAGCTGCTCCGCGCGATCTTCGGCGAGAAGGCGGGGGACGTGCGGGACGCGTCGCTCATCTGCCCGCCGGGCATCGAGGGGATCATCGTCGGCGTGAAGATCTTCTCCCGCAAGGGCATCGAGAAGGACGACCGGGCGAAGGCGATCGAGCAGGAAGAGCTCGACATGATGGAGAGGAACCTGCAGGACGAGATCCGCATCCTTCACGACGAAGTGAAGAAGCGGGTGCTCGGCATGCTGCGGGGCCAGACCTCCCGCGCGGATCTCTACGACGAGCACGGCCGCGAGCGGCTGCTCAAGAAGGGGACGGACCTCACGACTGAGGTGCTCGCCGGTCTGCCGTACGACGCGATCGTCCGCCTGAAGGTGGTGTCGGACGACCCGCGGCTCGAAGAGGACCTCCGGGGCCTCGAGGAGCGCACCGAGCGGCAGGTGGAGGTGATCCGCCAGCAGTTCGAGGAGAAGAAGGAGAAGGTGCGGCGCGGCGACGAGCTGCCCCCGGGCGTCATCAAGCTCGTGAAGGTCTACGTCGCGATGAAGCGGAAGCTGTCGGTCGGCGACAAGATGGCCGGCCGCCACGGCAACAAGGGGGTCATCGCGCGGATCCTCCCCGAGGAGGACATGCCGTACCTGCCGGACGGCACGCCGGTCGAGATCGTCCTCAACCCGCTGGGCGTTCCGTCGCGGATGAACGTCGGGCAGATTCTCGAGACGCATCTCGGGTGGGCCGCGCACGCGCTGGGGCTGTGGTTCGCCACGCCGGTGTTCGACGGCGCGACCGAGGTGGAGATCAAGAACTGGCTGGAGAAGGCAGGGCTGCCGAAGAGCGGCAAGACCGAGCTCTTCGACGGGATGACGGGGCAGGCCTTCGAGCAGGACGTGACGGTCGGCTACATCTACATGCTGAAGCTGTCGCACCTGGTCGACGACAAGATCCACGCCCGCTCGATCGGACCGTACTCGCTCATCACGCAGCAGCCGCTCGGCGGCAAGGCGCAGTTCGGCGGCCAGCGGTTCGGAGAGATGGAAGTGTGGGCGCTCGAGGCGTACGGCGCCGCGCACATCCTCCAGGAGCTCCTGACGGCCAAGTCCGACGACGTGACGGGGCGGGCGAAGATTTACGAGGCGATCGTCAAGGGCGACGCGTCGTTCCAGCCGGGGCTCCCGGAATCGTTCAACGTGCTCATCCGCGAGCTCCAGGCGCTCTGCCTGGACGTCGAGCTGATGAAGACGAAGAAGAAGCCGGTCCTGGAGCTGGCGGAAGAGCAAACGCCGGCACTGACCGAGGGGTAGAAAATGCTGCCAGTTCCCAGCTTCCAGCTTCCAGCTGGAACCGCAACACGGGAACTGGCAGCACCTTTAGCTGGAAGCTGGAAGCTGGTAGCTGGAAGCTAACACCGAAGGAAACAGATGAGACCATCATTCGATACACGCGGCTCGTTGACGAGCGACTTCGACGCGATCCGGATCAGCCTGGCGTCCCCCGACAAGATTCTGTCGTGGTCCCACGGCGAGGTCACGAAGCCGGAGACGATCAACTACCGCACCTTCAAGCCGGAACGGGACGGCCTGTTCTGCGCGAAGATCTTCGGGCCCGTCACGGACTGGGAATGCCTGTGCGGCAAGTACAAGCGGATGAAGCATCGCGGCGTCATCTGCGACAAGTGCGGCGTCGAGGTGACGCAGGCCAAGGTCCGCCGCGAGCGGCTCGGGCACATCACGCTCGCGACCCCGGTCAGCCACGTGTGGTTCTTCAAGGGGCTGCCGAGCCGGATCGGGCACCTGCTCGACATCTCGCTGCGGGATCTGGAGCGCGTCCTCTACTTCGAGGCGTACGTCGTCGTCGAGCCGGGTGACACCGAGCTCAAGCAGAACCAGCTGCTGTCGGAGGACCAGTACCGGAAGGCCCGCGAGGAGCACGGCCCGGTCAAGTTCCGCGCCCAGATGGGCGCCGAGGCCATCAAGGAGCTGCTCAAGCGCGTCAACGTCGAGAAGCTCGCCGGCGAGATGCGCGACAAGATGCGCGCGGAGCCCTCGGGCGCCAAGAAGCTGAAGTATGCCAAGCGGCTGAAGGTCGTCGACTCGTTCCGGAAGTCGACGAACAAGCCGGAGTGGATGATCCTGGACGTCATCCCCGTGATTCCGCCCGAGCTGCGGCCGCTCGTGCCGCTCGACGGCGGGCGCTTCGCGACCTCGGACCTCAACGACCTGTATCGGCGCGTCATCAACCGGAACAACCGGCTGAAGAAGCTGATGGAGCTCAAGGCGCCGGACGTCATCATCCGGAACGAGAAGCGGATGCTGCAGGAAGCGGTCGACGCGCTGTTCGACAACGGCCGCCGCGGCCGCGTGCTGCGCGGCGCCAACAACCGGCCGTTGAAGTCGCTCTCCGACACGCTCAAGGGCAAGCAGGGGCGCTTCCGCCAGAACCTGCTCGGCAAGCGCGTCGACTACTCGGGCCGGTCCGTCATCGTCGTCGGGCCGGAGCTCAAGCTGAACCAGTGCGGGCTGCCGAAGAAGATGGCGCTCGAGCTGTTCAAGCCGTTCATCTACAACAAGCTCGAAGAGCGGGGGCTCGTCGCGACCATCAAGCAGGCGAAGGAGATGGTCGAGCAGCAGCGTCCCGAAGTGTGGGACGTGCTCGAGGAAGTGATCCGCGAGCATCCGGTGCTGCTGAACCGCGCACCCACGCTCCATCGGCTCGGCATCCAGGCGTTCGAGCCGGTGCTGGTCGAGGGCAAGGCGATCCGCATCCACCCGCTCGTCTGCACCGCGTTCAACGCGGACTTCGACGGCGACCAGATGGCGGTCCACATTCCGCTCGGGCCGGAGGCGCAGATCGAAGCGTCGGTCCTGATGATGTCGTCGAACAACATCCTGTCGCCGGCAAGCGGAGCACCGATCGCGATTCCGTCACAGGACATCGTGCTGGGCTGCTACTACCTGACCAAGGCGCGGCCCGGGGCGAAGGGCGAAGGCCGGGTGTTCGGGAATCCCGAGGACGTCGTCCTGGCGCTCGAGGCGGGTGAGCTGGAGACGCTCACGCCGATCCGGCTGCGGATCTCGGGTGAGCTG
>JALZOC010000808.1 GCA_030857365.1 Acidobacteriota bacterium | reverse complement strand
GCCGGGGAGGCCGGCGCGTTTCCGAACATGACGCGCGTCTTCACGACGTGGCTGCCGGCGAAGGAGCGCGAGCGTGCCCAGGCGACGCTGTGGCTCGCCTCCCGGTGGGGGGGCGCGCTCACGCCGCTGCTGGTCGCCTACATCCTGCAGTTCGTCTCCTGGCGGCGCGCCTTCGAGATTTTCGGCGTGCTCGGGGTGATCTGGGCCATCGCGTTCTATCGCTGGTTCCGCGACGACCCGGCGACGCACCCGGGCGTCAACAGCGCGGAGCTTGCGTTGCTGCCGCCGTCTCGCGAGACAGCGGCGGTCACGGGGCCGCTGCCCTGGCGGCTGCTGCTCTCCAAGCCGGCCGTCCTGTTGCTCTGCGCCCAGTATGCGTGCCTCGCATACGGCTGGTGGTTCTACGTGACGTGGCTGCCCACGTACTTGCGGAACGCGCGCGGCACCAGCATCAAGATGAGTGCACTGCTCTCCGGGCTCCCGCTCCTTCTGGGCGGCGTCGGATGCCTGATTTCCGCGGCGCTCATCCCCCGCATCGCCCGCCGCCTCAAGAGCGTCGCCCGCGCGCGCCGCATCGTCGCCATCAGCGGTTTTCTCGGTGCGTCGGCCTCGATCCTCGTATTCACGCGGATTCAGGATCCGATGCTCGCGATGCTCGTCCTCGGGTTCGCCGGCCTCTTCAACGACTTGATCATGCCGGCCGCCTGGGCGGGCTGCATGGACGTCGGCGGGCGGTATGCCGGAACGGTGTCGGGAAGCATGCACATGATGGGGGCCATCGCGGGGGCACTCTCGCCGCTGGTCGTCGGTTACCTCCTCGCCTGGACGAACCAGAACTGGACGATCACGTTCTACGTCTCGGCTGCGATCTACAGCCTCGGCGCGGTGTGCTGGATCTTCCTCGACGCGCATACGCCCATGGAGCGGGTCGTCGTGGGAGAGGGAATCACGGGGGCGCTGTAAATCAGCTTCCAGCTTCCAGCTCCCAGCTCCCAGGCGACGCCGCCACGGATCAGCGTCGGAAGCGGCGGGTCACTTCGCGTGCCGCAGAGGGTCTGCTCTGACGCTCAGTGCCGTTCACCATCGCGGCCCCGTGCGAGCACCTCGGGATTGAGCAAATCCATCTGTGCGAAATCGCCACGCTCCGCAAGCACCACGTTGCGGAGCGCGCGCTCGGCCATGCGCGCGTTTGCTTCCGCCGTGTTGCTGCCGATGTGCGGCGCCAGGACGACGCGGGGGAGCGTCCGCAGGTCCTTGCCTGGAGCGGCCGGCTCATAGGGCTCGCGCACGTAGACGTCGAGCGCGGCGCCGCCGAGCCGCTCCCCAACCAGTGCGTCGTACAGCGCCGATTCGTCGACCACCGCTCCGCGCGCCGTGTTGACGAGCCACGCGTGTTTCTGGAACCGGGACAGGCGCTCCGCATTGATGAACGCCGCGTTTTCGGGCGATGCGGGGATGTGCAGGCTGACGTAATCCGAGGATTCGAGGACGCCGTTCAGCTCGGTCGTGATCGCATCGAAGTCGCCGTCGCCGGTCGGTTCGGGTTTCGACCGCCGGTACCCGACCACGCGCATGCCGAACCCGGCCCTGGCCATGCGCGCTGTCGCGCGGCCGATTGTTCCGCACCCGATGATCCCCAGTGTCTTCCCGTGCAGCTCGCGTCCGGGGCGCGGGGACCATCGCGCGTTGCGCATGTCGCCGGCAACCTGCTCGAAGTGCCGGGCCGCCGCGAGAATGAGGAGCATCGTGAGCTCGGCGACGGACTGGTGAAGGACCCCTGGCGTGTTCGTGCACAGGATCCCCGCGTCGGTCGCCCTGGCCTTGTCGATGCCGTCGTAACCGACGCCGTAGCGTGCGAGCACCCCGCCGGCCGGCAGCGCCGAATAGAGCTGTTGCTGGTAGACGACCGGCCCCACCACCGCGTGCCGCGCACCGGCCGCACGAATCGCCTCGGCCAGCTCCGGCTCGGACGGCGGGCCGACGACACATTTGAGGGGACTCGACGAGAACACCGACTCCGCCCGCCGGAACTCGGGTTCGGTGACGACGACGACGGGGGGAGTGGACATGGAGGGAGACTATAGCAGGTGCCAACGGGTGCCAAGGTGCGACCGGACGTAAAACTTGAAAACGGAAATACCTAAGAACTTGTAAACCGTAATAATGTCCCCTGTAAACGGAGGACTCACGTGCGAACAAGCCTCGGTATTCTCGCGCTGTCGTCAGTGTTGACCGGCGTCCTCGTTCACGGACAGCAGCCCGGCGCC
>JALZOC010000807.1 GCA_030857365.1 Acidobacteriota bacterium | reverse complement strand
CGGACACCCCGACGGGAAACGTGCAGAGCTGGCACGCGTCCGTGCAGCGCGAGCTGCTGCCGAACCTGCTCGTCGACATCGGCTACGTCGGGAACAAGAGCTCCGACATCATGACGCTCGGCGATTACAACCAGGCGCGGCCGAATGCACCGAACGAGAATGCGTCGCTGCAGTCGCGGCGGCCCATCCCCGGCTTCCAGGAGATCCAGATTGCATGGGCGGGGGGCAAGGGGGACTACCACGCGCTGCAGCTCAAGGTGGAACGCCGGTACTCGCGCGGGCTCTACCTCCTGAACTCGTTCACGTGGTCACGCGCGAGGGACAACGCGTCCGGACACCTAGAGACGCAGAACGGGGACAACAGCCGCGTGAATTACCGGGACATCGACTCGGAGTTCGGGGTGTCCGGCTACGATCAGCCGCTCAACAACACCACGAGCTTCGTATGGGAGCTGCCGTTCGGCCGCGACAGGAAGTTCGCCGCAAACCTCAACCCGGTGCTCGAAGGCGTGCTCGGCGGGTGGCGTGTCGTGGGGATCAACACGATGACGAGCGGAGTTCCAATCAACCTGAGATACTCGCCAGCCGCGGCATTCTCCGTGAGCGGCAGCCCGGCGTACCGCCCCAACCTGACCGGTGATCCGATCACGCCGGAGAGCGAACGGACGCTCAGCAACTACCTCAACTCCGCGACGGTCGAGATTCCCACCGACCGCACGCAGCCGTTCGGCAACGCTCCGCGCAACGCCGCCCGGGCGCATCCGTTCTTCCAGCTCGATCTCGGGCTGCACAAGAACTTCGGGCTCGGCCGCGACAACACGCGCATCGAGGCGCGCATCGAAGCGTTCAACCTGCTCAACCGGACGAACTTCGGCCCGGCCAACGGCAACCGATCCTCGAATGCCTTCGGTTCGATCACGTCCGCGTCCGTCGCGCGGCAGGTACAGCTGGGGCTGAAGTTCTACTTCTGACCGCGTGGGACCCCGGCCTACGTGGTGCCGCGCGCCTGCTGGGCCGTGGCGAACCGCTCGAAGAGCGTGTCCGTCTGCTCCAGGGAAATGCACGCATCCGTGATGCTCTGGCCGTACACCGCGGGCCGCCCCGGCACGTAATCCTGGCGGCCCTCGACAATGTTGCTCTCGAGCATCGCGCCGAAGATGCGGCCGGAGCCCGAGGCGACCTGCTCGCAGATGGACGCCGCGACATCCGCCTGGCGCCGATAGTCCTTGTCGCTGTTGCCGTGGGAGCAGTCGATCATCACGCGGTCGCGAAGTCCCTTCCCCGCCAGACCCGCACAGATTTCTCTCACGTGATCGGCGCCGTAGTTCGGGCCGGTCCTGGTGCCGCCGCGCAGGATCACATGACACGTGTCGTTTCCGGTCGTGTGTGAGATTGCCGCGACGCCCTGCTTCGTGACCGACGGAAACCAGTGGGGCGACTTCGCCGCCAGCACCGCGTCGACGGCCGTCTTCGTCGTGCCGTCGGTCGTGTTCTTGAACCCGACCGGCATGGACAGGCCCGAGGCAAGCTCGCGGTGCACCTGGCTCTCGGTCGTACGCGCGCCGATCGCCACCCACGACGTCAGGTCCGCGATGTGCTGCGGAATCTGCGTGTCGAGGAACTCCGACGCGGTCGGCAGCCCGAGGTCGTTCACGTCGAGGAGGAGCTGTCGAGCCAGGCGCAGTCCCTTGTTGATGTGGAACGTTTCGTCGAGGTCCGGATCGTTGATGAGCCCCTTCCACCCCACGGACGTCCGTGGCTTCTCGAAGTAGCTCCGCATCAGCACGATCAGCTGGCCGGAGTATCGCTCGGCGAGCTGGCGCAGCCGCTTCGCATAGTCCAGCGCGGCCCGGGCGTCGTGAATCGAACACGGCCCGGCGATAATGACGAGCCGGGGATCGCGCCCGGCGAGCGCATTCGCAACGGCGGCCCTGGCGTCGAGCACGACATTCGACGCCCGTTCGGTCATCGGAATCTCTTCCAGCAGGATGGCAGGGGGGATGAGCGGGCGCACCTGGGTAATCCGCAGGTCGTCTGTCCGTTGAAGCATCACCTCAAGATTACCGCACACGGCTGGCGGCACCAACGTGCCGCGTTGATTCCGGTGGTTCTCGCATGTTAGTCTTGAAAAGTCGGTTCGCCGCGCGGCTCGCGCTGGCGCAAAAAAAGGCACGAGCGACCACGTCCCGACACCCGGGACCCTCAAATACGGTCGCGGCCGGGAGGTGCATGCATGGCAGACACTACCGGGAGCAGTCGATAAGACCCTCCC
>JALZOC010000806.1 GCA_030857365.1 Acidobacteriota bacterium | reverse complement strand
CGCCTGCCATCCTCCAGTGTGCCGGTGAATGTCCACTCTGACACTCCGCGGTCCCCCTTGACGAGGTGCCGGGCACTGCCCCAGTGCGCATCGGGATACTGGGCGAAGACCGCAGCGTACGCAGCCCGCACGGCCTGCTGTCCCTCGTGCCGTTCCCCGTTAACGAGGTCGCCACCCGAGGCCTCGAAGACGCCGTCTGCCGTCATCATCGACATCAGTCCGTCCACATCATGACGATTCCACGCATCGGCGAATGCCGCCAGCAGTTTCTCAAGGTCGCGATCCATAAACTGCAGGTTAAGATGTCGATTCGGGTGGAGGGCGGCTACAACGCGCTGACGATCGAACGAGTCGCGAGTGTCAGGCAACCCTAGAGTCGTGAGGCTCCAGAGACACGGAAGATCGAATAGACCATCGCGACCAGTAGACAGGAGCATCCGCCGTGACGAAGCGCATCGCCGTAATCATTACCGTCCTCGCCTGCATGGCTTCGGTGGCATGCGACACGACCAGCCCTGCTCCGATTGACGTCCTTTACGTAGTTGGCGAGGACGGCAACTTTCGGAGCATCGCCACCGCGCTCAACCTCGCCCCGCCCGGTTCAATCATCGAGGTCCGTCGCGGAACCTACGCAGAACGAGTGGTCATCGATAAGCCCGGCATTCGGACTGGCGGACCCGTCCTCAAGTCGCTCGACTCTCTCGAACAATTCCGTGCAGCGTTCAATCGGGACGTCGGCGTAACGCGTGTCGTGCTGCTGCTCTCGCCGACGTGACCGCCGTGTCTTGCTGGCGCCCGGTGGGTGCAGGAACAGCTTCTCGACAAGCAGCGCGGTGCGCCATTGCGAGTGTTCGCCGTCTGGTACGCCATGTATCCCGGTGACGCACGCGGGAGGTGGCGACGAGATCTGCTGACGGACGATCGTGTGATGCACTGGTGGGACGAACGTCGACTTTTGGGGCGTCAGGTCCTTGCTCAGCTTCGACCGTACAGTCAGCTGCGCGCGCCGGGATCCAGAGACTTCCGCGAGAAGGTTCTCTGGGACGCCTATCTTTTGTTCGATCGCAAGGCGCGCTGGGACCAATCTCCAAGCGGACTGGTGAGCTGGGGCTACACAGTCATGACGACGCGCAAGACTTTGGCCGAGCAGGTGGACAGGCTGGTTCAACCTGAGAAGGCCCGGTAACGATTTCGCCGAGCCCTGGGCAAAGCCGTGTTTTCGACCGTGCGGCTGTAGCTGGACGAAACAGCACCCGCCCTGGCCGCATCTAGGCTGCCACCCACACTATCACCACAGGCGCCAGCGGCACACACGACAACCGTCAACGATGCCCCATTAGACGGCTCGTTCGCGCTTCGACCGCACGGCCGCACATTCAGGCCGGCATTTACCGACCAAGGCCTGGTGATAGACACGTGCCGGATAGCCCTTGGGGTTCAAGGATGCGGTGCCTCTGGCGGCCGTGCTAGCATCGGGCATTCTGCTGAACCAGAGAGAGGCACATGGCAAAAACGAAGCCCGCCCGCAAGAGCGTCAGGCCCTCTGCCGGGATTGCGAAACCACGCAACGCCCGCCGGAGCCGGCCGAAGGCGCCGGATCCGCTACTAGCGCCGGTGAAGGGGGCCGAGCGTCGCACGATCGGCCGTGTCCAGATCGAGGTCGGACATGCCGGCGCCGCGCGCGTCAAGCGCATGGTCTATCCACCCGGATTCCGCTGGTCGGTCGACATGAAACCGATCGTCGGGACCGACCTGTGCATGCACGCCCACGTCGGCTTCCTGGCGCGTGGCGAGATCCATATCGAGTACGCCGACGGCTGTGTCGTGGAACACAGGGCTCCGCAGATTGTGGCGATCGACCCGGGCCATGACGGTTGGGTCGTTGGCAACGAGCCGGTGGTGTTGATCGAATTCGACTTCGAGGGTGACACGGTCCGCCGTCTCGGAATGCCTGATGCCCATCGTCATTCGTGATGGGCGCGCGAAACTCACCGTGTCTGCGTCACGCGCAGGCGCGCGGAGGACTTCCCCCGGCGCGTGTCCAGAATGCCCATTAGAACAAAAGGGCGATGACCTTTCGATCATCGCCCTTCGAGCTGCGGCAATAGTTCTTCCGGCTGAAGCCGAAAGCCACGGCGTCAGAGAGATCAGTCGACTTCGTCCCTCGTGAACGCCTCTTCAGGCTCCACGAAGTACTCCATCTCGCGCTCCAGCTCCAGTTCCTCCGGCGTCGGCGGCGGCGGCGGTGGCGGCTCGTCCGCCGGGATGTGCACGT
>JALZOC010000805.1 GCA_030857365.1 Acidobacteriota bacterium | reverse complement strand
TCCCGGTGCTGTCCGGCGGCGCAGAGCACCGATCGCACCTGCGACCGGTGCCGATCCAGCTCCTTCACCACCGGGGCCATCTTGATGGCCTCTGGCCGTGTGCCGACGACGGAAAGGATGGTCACCATAAGTTCGTCCGCAGCCGCCGCGCCACGGTGAGCTTCGACCACAGGAGGCGGGGATTGAGGCACTCCCACAAGTACGCGCGCCGCCGATTCCGCCGGGCAGGGCCGTCCGCCCCGGCCATTTCGTACCAGCGCTGCGCCTGCCGATGATGGTGCGCGACCGCGGTCGGGCCGGCGTGCCGCAAGATTTCCCTGAAGTGCTTCTTCACGACCTGCTCGTATGCGCGTCCGTTGCCGACGAAGTCCTTGGACATCGCATCGGCGCGGCTGCAGTCATAGATGAACGTCGGCCGCGGTTCGAACGAGAATTCGAAGGAACGCGCCAGCCGGATCGAGGTGTCCCATTCCTGGAAGGCGGTGATCTCCTCGTCCAGCAGGCCGATCCGCTCGAGGGCTGCCCGCTTCACCAGGAGCCCCGGAAACACCGGCCCTTCGTGTCGCAGGAGCTGCGTGTAGACGTGGCCGCTGAGGCGTGGCACGTGGTAGGCGTGCACGCGGCCGTCGGACTTGCGCACGCGGCACGCGGAGTGGACGACATCCCGTCCTTCCTCGATGGCACGGAGCAGCCGGGTCTCCAAGCTGTGCGGCAGAAATTCGTCGTCCGAATCAAGGAACGCGATCCATTCGCCGCGGGCCTCGCGGATCCCGGTGTTACGCGCGGCCTGCGCGCCGCGGCGCTGGCCGTGCTCGACGAGACGGATCCGGGGATCGTTGGCCGCTACCGCCCGGGTCACTTCCCGGGTGTCATCCGTCGAGCCGTCGTCGACGACGACCACCTCCCAGTGTGGATAGGTCTGCGGGCGGATGCTGTCGACGCAGCGTTCGATCGTCGCAGCACGGTTGTACGCGGGTACGACGACCGTGATGAGCGACGCCGCCACGGGGAGTGACGACGCGGAGGCGGACGACGCCGTACCGCTGGCCCGGAGCGACTCCAGTCCGAGGAGCTCGGTCAGCGAGGCGCACTCCCGCTCCCACGAAAAGGATTCGCCGGCGTGGCGCCATCCCGCCGCGCCGAGTTGCGCGCGCGCGCTGGCGTCGGTGCCGAGCGTGACGAGGTGATCGGCCATCGCTGCCACGTCCCCCTCGTCGACGAGCAAACCTGTGACGCCGTCGCGCACGGCCTCCGGTATCCCGGCGTGCCGGGTCGACACCACGGGCAGCGCCTGGGCCATCGCCTCCAGGATCGAGACCGGCAGTCCCTCTTCGTCCCCGGTCGCCGGGTCCGTGAGGCTGTGCTGTACGAACACATCCGCGTCGCGCAGGGCACGAAGGACCACCGCATGCGGCTGCGGTCCCAGCAGCCGCACGCGATCGCCGAGATTGGCCTGACCGACGTACTGCTGCGCGGCCTCCAGCAGCGGTCCTCCGCCAATCATGTCGAGACGTAGCCGATCGCATCGCTCCGTCGCACGCCCGAAGGCTTCCAGTGTGGCCAGCGGTGCCTTCTTCGCGACCATGCGGCCGATCGCCACGCAGCGAACGAACTCCCGCTCGCGGCGGACCAGCGGTTGCGGCGGCACGTCGACGCCACATGGCACGACGTGGATCCGCTCGGCTCGGAGTCCGAGCTCGATGAGCCGGCGCCGCGTGGCGTCCGTCACGGTAATCAACCCGTCGGCGCCGGCATAGTCCATATAGCGGGCCCGCCACGCCGGATTCCGCAGCGTGCGCGACACGTCGTACCCGTGCGCGTGCACGAAGTACCGCGCACCGACCGCCCGCACGGCCTCGAGCCACTGGTGCGACCAGGTCAGGTACTCTCCCATGGCGACAGCGACGTTGTACTTGCGCAGGAACCGGGTGACATCGCCACAACGACCGGCGGCGTAACCACGGTCGACGAGCAGCCGCGGCACGCTTTCGTCCAGACCCGCGCCCTCTTCCGTGCCGGAGACTACGACCGTTCGCCCCGGGAGCAGATCGCCCATGTGTCGCAGAATGAACGTCTCCGACACGCTCCCGATCGTCGGTGCCAGAATGGCGAGCTGCGTGTGCGTCACGATGCGGACCCGATGGCTGCAGACCCACCACTGCCGCCGGCACCCGCCAGCTCGTTCGCGAGGTCGGGCACCAGCGCACTCCCGGGGAGAGAGGCGGCGCACGGGTGCACGGGCCCGCCGGCGGGGGAGGAGGAAACCGGATCGTCCG
>JALZOC010000131.1 GCA_030857365.1 Acidobacteriota bacterium | reverse complement strand
GAGTAGAGCTGCCACTCGAATCGCCTGCTTCGTGGTGTTTGTGCTCAGTGCCACGGACCTGGCTGGGACCCCGGCCGGCGGGACGGTCGCGTCGACCGCGCAGGCGCCGTCGGCGCCGGGGATTCCCCTCTGTCCCGGACTCACGATCGTGACTGCCGTCAACCAGCCGACCGGCGACTACGAATCCATCAAAACGATCGAGTCGATCAGCGCCGCCGGCATTCGCATCAAGTATTCCGCTGAGATGCTGGTCATGGATTTTCTCTCCGACGGCGCACCGGAGTTAAAGCGATACACAACGTATCGGACGGTGCGCGCACAGGACCTCATCTCGGCGACCGCCTACGAACAGATTTTTGATCCGGATTGGCCCGAGACGATTCCAAACACCACGGCTATCAGTACATCGTCGGCCGTTCTGGACGCGCTCAAGACACGCGGAGACTCCGAGCTCAGTATCTCGATCTCCTACGGCGGGCAGAAGCTGACGATCGATCCGAACACCCGGCCCAATATCTACGACTACCACACGACGACGACGGTGAAGCGAGCTGGCAAGACGGTGATGCTCCCGGTGGTCGTGAACGATGTCCGCGTCGATCTGCCGGCCATCAAAGCCGAGGGGGACTTCAGCGGCGATAAGGCGGAGTTCTTCTTTCTCGACCAGGCCACTAACCCGTTAACCCTGAAGTTTCGAATCGGCATCGGAGGGGTCCTGCCGATGGTGCCTGAGATGATCGAGCTGTGCGAAACGTTCAAGATCGCGGGAATGGATGCCGACACGTACAAGATGTTCTGCCGCAATCCCAAGGGCGGCGATCGCGACACCCTTCAAGTCGTGAAAATCTCGCATCGTTGCGGTCCGGCGCCACTGGCTGGCGCCGGCGGATCGGGTCGCGGAGCAGGAACAGGAGCAGCGCCGACCGTTCCTCCGGGCGTTGGCACTGGTGGGGCATCGGTCGACCGCCTCGAGAAGGCCCTGGCGGAGACGGGCCGAGCGGACATCTACAGCATCTACTTCAGCTTCAACAGCGACGAGATCCGGCCGGAGTCGGAGCCGACTCTGCGCGAGATCGCCGACGTGCTGAAGCGTCATCCCGAGTGGAAGCTGAGTATCGAGGGTCACACCGACAGCATTGCCACCGACGCCTACAACCTGGACCTGTCACGGCGGCGAGCCGCCGCCGTCAAGGCCGCGTTGGCGACCCGGCATGCGATCACGGCCGGCCGTCTGGGCACGGCGGGACATGGTGAATCGCGGCCGAAGGACAGCAACGACACGATGGAAGGCCGCGCGCGTAACCGGCGCGTCGAGCTGGTCCGGCAGCCGTGAGGAATGGAAAGACGCTGGAGTCAGCAATCGATGCATGAACGAGCCAAACTGATGTGGAGATCCGAATGAGGACGCAGGTTGTCATCGTGCTCGCGCTCGCCGTGGGGATGGCGCTGGAACCCCCCTCCGCATCGGAAGAGGTCCTGACGCGGAGTCGGGCAATGTACCAAGCCTTGAAATCCTACGCTGATACAGGCGTTGTCATCGTTGAGGGGCAATCGCCGGGAGCGCCGCTCACCAGCGAGAAGCACACGTTCACGACCTACTATCGTGCTCCGGGACATTACCTGTTTGAATTCAAGGAAGATCCGAACGCTGGTGGCGATCACGTGGCGATCTGGTCTCGAGGTGCGGATTTCCGCTCGTGGTGGTCTGCGACCGGTGTTACAGAGGCTTATCCGGCCCCGCAGGCGATTTCGGCTTTCGCCACCATGTCGTTTCCGACGGGCAGCTCGGCGCTGCACATGGCCTCGTGGCTGCTGCCGAAAGTTTCCATTCAGGGAACACTGACCGACACCAAAAACCCGACCAGCGGGGGTACCGTCGACCTTGGGGGCCGTCGGTGCCACAGGGTGAACGGAGAAGTGCAGGCTCACTTCGGGGCCGCGCGGGCCGTGAGCATCTGGATTGATGTCGAGACGCTTCTCGTGCGCAGAATTCTCGAAGACACGCCGCGCGGATTGCCGGCCGGCACCATCGATCGCAGCACCACGGATTTCGACCCAAAGGTAAACCTGACGATCGAGGACAGTCGGTTCGAGTTCAAAACGCCGGCGAGGCAGGACTGACAGGTGAGAAACCGATCGATCTTCATCTCGGGAGCCTTGGCCGTCATGCTCAGTCTGACGGCCGGTTCGGCGCGGGGGCGGGACAACTCCGAGCCCTTCCCGATCACGGTCACGGCTGTGCCGCAACTGGTCGTCATTTGGGTGAAGGGTGGGCAACCGGGGCGCGCGGCGGGTCCAGTGCCGACGATCGCTGACCGGGTCGTCGTGCTGCAGCGCGAGTTCGTGGTGCCGTCGCGCAAATGACCGCGATCGACGGCATTTGTGGATCGGACGCAAGACAAACTCGGGTGGTGTCATGACGGTATTGGGCAAGCTCGTTACGCTCGGCTCCGCGTCGATCGCCGCGGGGTCGGTCGCGTGGGTGGTCGCCACCTCGCAAGGAGATCCCGCTCGTCAGCAGGACAGCGCGAATGGGTCCGGTGGGCGGGCGGTCTGCGTCGGCCAGGACACCGTTCTTCGCCTGGTCGAGGACGGGAAAACCTGTCCGCCGGGCCGCGCCCGCCTGGGTCTGGCCGAGGCCGAAGAGGAAGACCCCGACTGGGAAGACGCCGGGCCGGAGGAGCGGCCCGGCCGGGACACGCCAGGATCCGACCCACTCGCGAAACTGGAGCGGCGGGTCGCCGATCTGGAGAAGCGGGCGCTGTTCGAGGTCGTGGACAAGGCCGGCCGTCCTGTTTTCCGCGTCGCGCCGGAAACGGTCCTCGTCTTCAACGGTGCGCAAATGGCTGTGGCTGCTGTCCGGGCGACAGACGAGGGGGGCTACTTCATCGCCCGGTCGACCGACGGCCTGACGACGTCGCTCGGTGCATCGGGTGTGCGCAGCGGTGTCCGCATCAGCGAGAGAGGCGTGACACGCTCGTACCTTGGCAAGCAGGCGCAGGGGAACTACGCGTTGACGTTTCCCTCACCTGGAAGCGGCAGCATCGCGGCGATTGGTGAATCGCGGGCGGGAACCGGCGCCCTCGTCGTCGGCAACTTCACCGGCGCCATCCTCGCGTCCGTGACAGCCTCCGACGGCAAGGGCGCTATCGGCGTCTCCAATGCCGGCGGCTTGCCGGTCGTCTCGCTCACGGAAGGCGCGACTCGTGGAGGCCTCCTCTCGATTGGCGACGCTACGAGCGAGGCGATGGTGAGGATGGGCGTCGCGCAGGACAGATACGGGATTGTGCTCGCCGGCCCTCGAGCCGGCTTCCCGTTGATCCCCGGCAGCGGCCTGCCAGGCAGCTACATCATGGGGTGCGCCGGGAAAGGCAAAGACTGTGGTCCCGACCCGAGCCTGGGACGTTGAGGCCGCACCGTGTCGTACCGGATCGACGTGACCGAGGAGAAGCAGCGATGAAGCATTTGAGCACGGGGCTGACGTTCGGGGCTGGATGCGCGACGACGGCCGTCGTCGGATGGCTGGCCGTTGCCGTGCAGGCGCAGGCCGGATACCAGAACGCCATTCACGTCTGCGTGGCGGACGACGGCGTGCTGCGGCAGGCAGTCGCCAGCTGCCCGGCAGGTCAGAAGAGCCTGTACTTGAAAAAAGCCGGCGAGGAGGCGCCGGAGGCCAAGGAGCCGGACACTGGGCCGAAGGACGACAAGCGGCTGTCCGATCTGGAGCGGCGCCTCAAGAACCTCGAGCAGCCTGCCGACCAGCGAACCGGCCGCAGCACGGTGGTGGCGCCGTTCGAGGTCGTGGACCGGGGGGGGCGGCGGATCTTTGCGGTCGAGGAGGGCGTCGTCAGCCTCTACAACGGCGGCAAGGCGGTGGCTCTCATCAAGGCTACCGAAGCCGGCGGGCACTTCATGGGACTGTCGGCCAGCGGAGATCTCCAGGCATCCGTCGGCGCCACCGGATCACGATCGGGTGTGACCCTCTCTGAGGCGGGCGTCGAACGCATCTACGTCGGAAAGCAGGAATCGGGTCATTACGGCGCCAAGTTCTTCGGGAAGAGCGGCGCCTATGTGGCCGCGATCGGCCAGAACCGCCTGGGGTTCGGCCTTGCGGGCGTCTACAGCTCCGACGGTTCGCCGCGGGCGCTCATACGGACGACTGACGATGGCCAGGCCGGGCACATCAGTATCGAGAATGGACAGACGACCGTGGCCGAACTGACGGTCGGAAAAACCGGCGGCGGCCTGTTGACCATTGGTAGTTCGAGCGGGGAGCGGATGGTCTCCGCAGGCGTGCAGCCTGGAAACTTCGGCGTCGTTCAGACCGGTCCTGCATCGTTCGCGACGGCTGCCGGCGTACCGCTCCCGGGGAGTTACATCTCCGGCAAGCAGTGACACCCCCTTCACCTCATGCGCTGCCGCGCGGTGCCCGCGACGACGAGTGAGCCCAGCCGCGGCAGGAGGAGGTTGTGTCCGGCTGGCTCTTCAGCACGGTGATTACCCTCGCCCGCTCTGAGGACAGGTTGGTTTCGCGCAAGCCGCGAGCCAAACGCTCCCCCTCGCCGCCGTCGGCCTCGGCTGTATTGCAGGACCGCTAATACTGCGGCCCTTATGCAAAGGATCTTCTCGACAGCAGCAGTGGTGTGCTTTTCTCATCATCAGTCCAGCCGCGCAGACGCCGAGGTCGTCGCCCCCGGGCTTCAACGTGATGGAAAAGCGATTCCGGAACTGCAGGCGGCGATGGAGTCGCGGCAGGTGACGTCCCGGCAACTGGTCGAACACTACTTGGCGAGGATCGCGGCGTACGACAAGAACGGGCCGGCGCTGCACGCGATCGTCGCGATCAATCCCGAGGGCGCTGCCGATCGCCGACGCACTCGATGCCGAGCCGCTAATGCTTCCTTGTATCTTGTTGTTGGACGCGTTGCGTGCGTTGACGCATCCTGTCGGCGACAGCTCGATACTTCCTACGGTCGATTCAGGCCGCGATAGCGTGGGCGTCTCCGGCATCTCTCATCGGGAGCCCGAACAGTTGCGCGGGGCGTGACCCCGCATCGCAAGGCTGGGCCAGACGATGACCGCACGAGAGGTGTCGATCCGTGAAAGCTTCGTGGGCTGTTCGCCGAGCGAGTCCGTCCCACGCCTCGTCCGCTCCCGGATGCGACCGTGCAAGCGTTGGAGGCGTTGATCACCCGGCGTCGGCAGTTGCTGGACCTGCTGACCGCCGAGCGGAATCGGCTGGAGCACGCGGTGGGCCCGATTCGGCGCGGGCTCACCAATTACAGTCGGTGGCCCGAGCGACGGGTCGCCGACGTCGATCGTGACCTCGATCAGACGATCGCCACCAGCCCTGCCTGCCGCGCGGAAGACGACCTCTTGCAGCGTGTCCCGGGTGTCGGGCCCGTGGTGAGCCGGACCTTGCTGGCCGATGTGCCCGAGCTCGGGCCCTGAATCGCAAGCAGATCGCGGCGTTAATCGGGGTCCTCACCGATGCGTCCCCGACGCTCTCCACCGAGGGTAGAAGCTAACCTAGGCTCTCTCGTCCCTGAATGTCTGGTGGATGCAACTCGGCATCGTCCATCAACGGATCTCCCCGGCGAGCCCGCAGCAGAACGGCCAGCACGAACGGATGCACCGCGAACTTAAGCGCGAAACGGCGCGGCCAGCCGCCGGCACCTCCCAGGCCCAGCAGCGACGGTTCGACGCGTTCCGTCGGCGGTATAACGACGAGCGTCCCCACGAGGGGATCGGCGACTGCACCCCCACCTCGCTGTGGATGCCCTCCACCCGCAGCGCATCGCGCGGCCCGACGATCCCTCCCACATGGAAGTGCGACGGGTCAGCACGGCCGGGGCGTTTCGGTTGCACTCGCAGCAGCCTTTTCTCAGTCAGACGCCTACGAGCCCATCACGGTGCCGTCACAGGAGGGCGAATCGGCTTGGGCTTGGGAGCCGGAAGAGGTGTGGTTGGGCATGGACAGGATTTACATATCCCATCGCATAGACAATAACCGTCCGGGCACCCTTGATCAGCAGAGCACTGCATCTTGTCGGGGGATGAACCCAAACGTTCGGGGGATGAACCCAAAGGTGCCGTGCTAGCGGCAAGGAGGGTGACGACCACCACGAGACACAACCTCAGAATCCGATAGTGTGCCAGCATCATCAAGTCCTTTCTTTCTCTGATCTTATTCCCGCGCCTTCCCTCGCCGACGAGTGGTTCGCGATTATGATTATAGGGTAGGCTGGGGAGTGAGTCAATTCCGAGCCCGCACGTTGTAGGGAGTACATGATCTGACCGCTCCCGAGAGCAAGTGATCTGTCCGCTCAGCGGCGGCATGGGGTACGAAAGAGCCGAGGAGGCTCGATGTCGTATCCCGATGCCGCATGGGAGCGGGCAATGACGGTTCAAGAGGTGCTATTGAAGGCGTTGAGCGGCGAGGTGCACTGGTTTCGGGCCGCCGAGATTCTGGGCTGGTCCCCGCGCACGCTACGACGCTGGCGTGAGCGGTTCGAGACGCATGGACAAAATGGGTTACTGGACCGGCGGTTGCTCCGGCCGTCGAACCGCCGGGTGCCCCTGCGCAAGTCGAGCTGGTACTGCGCTTGTATCGGGAGCGGTATGCCGGGTTCAACGTGCGGCACTTTCATGAGATTGCGCGGCGAGAACACGGCGTGACGGTGTCCTATAGCTTCGTGAAGCACACGTTGCAGGCGGCCGGCCTGGTCAAGAAGCACCGGGCGCGCGGGCGACATCGGCGGCGCCGAGAGCCCCGCGCGTGCTTCGGCGAGCTGTTGCACCCCGATGGCAGCACGCATCCCTGGTTAGCGCTGCGGCCGGACGCGCGTCAGACCCTGATCGCGGCGGTCGTCCACGCGCACGGCTTGCCGATGGCGCTGTACACCGATCGG
>JALZOC010000804.1 GCA_030857365.1 Acidobacteriota bacterium | reverse complement strand
CGTCGCTGCCGATGGTCCTCCGTGCACCGAGGACGTTGCTCCCTCGCCGGTCGGCGAGTATGCGCAATCGTGCCTCGGCCGCGAACGCGTGGTCGAGTTCATCTCCCGCGAGAGAGGGATGCCCGCCCTTCTCTTCCGGCTCAACTACGCGGTGGATCTTCGTTACGGGACGCTCGTCGACGTCGCACGCCGCGTCTTCGCAGGGGAGCCCATCGATCTGACCGTCGGCTACTTCAACGCGATCTGGCAGGGGGATGCCAACAGCTACGCGCTGCGCAGTCTCGACCTGTGCTCGAGCCCGCCGGCTCTCCTCAACGTGACGGGAGCCGAGCGCATTTCGGTGCGCGAGGCCGCGGAGTGGTTCGGCAACGCGTTCGGCCGGCCGCCGGTGTTCGAGAACAGCGAAGGGCGCCTCGCGCTGCTCAGCGACTCGACGAGGTGCCGGACACTGCTTGGGGCCCCGCTCGTGCCGTTCGAGCGCCTTCGTGAGTGGGTCGCCCACTGGGTGCGGATTGGGGGGGCGTCCCTGAACAAGCCGACGCGCTTCGAGGTGGCCGATGGCCGCTTCTGAGCCGGCGCTCGAAGGGCTGCGGCGCACGTTGCTCGAAGGGCAGGTGATCCCTGCGCACCCGCTGGCGCTCACGTCGGAACGACGGCTCGACGAGCGCCGTCAGGTCGCCCTCACGCGGTATTATTGCGACTCGGGCGCGGGCGGCCTCGCCGTCGGCGTGCACACGACCCAGTTTGCCATTCGCGATCCATCCGTCGCGCTCCTCGGTCCGGTGCTCGAGCTTGCGAGCCGGGCGGTGCGCGACTGGTGTGCGGGCCGCGTCCGGCCGGTGATGGTGGCCGGCGTGTGCGGACCGACGCGGCAGGCGCTCGAAGAAGCCGCTCTGGCGGTCTCTCACGGGTACGACGCCGCGCTCCTGAGCGTCGCGGCGCTCCGCGAGGCGGACAACCAGGCCGTGCTCGATCACTGCCGGCGCGTGGCGGAGGTGATTCCGATCGTGGGCTTCTACCTTCAGCCGGCGGTGGGCGGCCGCGTGCTCGATCGGCGCTTCTGGCGTGGCTTTCTCGACATCGATCGCGTGGTCGCGATCAAGGTGGCCCCCTTCGATCGATACCGGACGCTTGACGTCGTCGGGGCGTTCATCGAGAGCGGGCGCACGGACGTGGCGCTCTATACGGGGAACGACGACGCGATCGTGGCGGACCTGTTGACGCCTCATCGGGCGGGGAAGGGCCGGCCGGCCGTGCACTTTTCCGGCGGCCTGCTGGGGCAGTGGGCGGTGTGGACACACCGGGCGGTCGAGCTCCTGCAGCGCTGCCGCGCGATCACGGCGGCGAGGTCACAGGGGAGCGACGATGTGTTGGAGCTGCTGGGGATTGGCGCCGACCTCACGGACGCCAACGCCGCGCTGTTCGATCCCGCCCACCAGTTCGCGGGCTGCATCCCGGGCATCCACGAGATACTGCGGCGCCAGGGGCTGCTCGCGGGACGCTGGTGCCTGGATCCGCACGAAGAGCTCAGCCCGGGGCAGGGAGCGGCAATCGACCGCGTGCTCTCAGCCTATCCACATCTCACCGACGACGACTTCGTGCGCGAGCACCTCGATCGGTGGCTCGCATAGCTTCGGGCGGGCGGCCGCAGCTTCAGCTCGCGGCCCCCGTACCAAGGGAGCCCGCCGTCAACGGGTGACCCGGTGGCGCTGCGCGGGAGGAGGCTGAGTATGGCGATTTCACGGCGACAGTTCTGCGAACGTGTGATTGCAGCCGGGGGGCTGGCAGCGTCCGCAAACGGCGGATCAGCGGCGCGGGGCCAGGCGACACCTGCAGCATCCGCCAGCCCGCACATCGGCAATCTATACCCCTTCGTGCAGCGACAGGCCGATCGCTCGCAGTTCGAACTCTCCTTTTTGCGGCCCGAGTTCACGGCCCTTCGGCCGTGGCAGCAGAGGGCCCGGGCAAAGGTCTTCGAGCCTCTCTTCTATGCGCCGCCGCCCGTGAGTCCGCAACCGCAACTGATCCGTCGGACCGACAGAGGCGCTTACGTCGAGGAGTACCTCACTTTCCAGACGACGCCCGATCTGCGCGTGCCTGCGTACGTCCTGGTACCCAAGAACGCTCCGCTCCCCGCGCCGGGCGTTCTCGTCCTGCACAGTCATGACGGCATCTATCTCTGGGGTAAGGAGAAGGTCGTCGAGAACGACCAGGAGCATCCCTCCCTGACCGCGTTCAAGCAGCGGAGGTACGGCGGCAGGAGCATCGCTGCCGAGCTG
>JALZOC010000803.1 GCA_030857365.1 Acidobacteriota bacterium | reverse complement strand
GGCGGGTGGGAAGTCGCCGCAATCTTCGCCGCGCGCTCCGGCGAGCGCCTGCTCGTCACGCAACCGTCAGCCATTCCGAACAGCCGCCCGGATTTTGTCGGTGGCAACCCGGTATATGCGGATTGGCGCAGCAGCCGGGTGTACCTGAACCGTGACTCGTTCGCGCTGGTGCCCCTAATTCCGGCCAGCCGCGTGACGGAACGACCCGGCACCGTGCGACCCGATCAGGTCCGCGGCCCAGGCACCCGCGTCGTGGACGTGACCTTCGCAAAGAACATGAAAGTCAAAAAGGGCCTGTCGGTCCAGATCCGCGCGGACATGTTCAACGCGCTGAATCGCCCGAACTACGGCAATCCGACGACCAATATCACGGACGCGTTCTTCGGGCAGATTCGCGGCCTGGCGACGCCGCCGCGAGTGATTCAGCTCGGCGCGCGGGTGAAGTTCTGACGAGCGCGGCCCGGGCCCGAGGTCAGGTCTACGGGATGAGGATCTGCGCGGCATCTCTGGCTGTGCTGGGGGCGGTCGCGCCTGTCGCCGCTGAAGGGCAGGCGTCGCCCGCGTCAGCGCCGAAATCGAGGCCCTCCATGCCTCGCGCCACGCTCGACCGTTATTGCGTCACCTGCCACAACGAAAAAGACCAGACGGCCGATCTGGCGCTCGACACGATGAACGTCGACCGCGTCGGCGACGATGTCGGCACGTGGGAAAAGGCTGTCCGGAAGCTTCGCGTGCGGGCGATGCCACCGCCCACGGCCGGCGAACCACGACCCGACGAGGCCGGCTACGACGCGCTGGTCTCGCACCTCGAGGCCGCGCTCGACCGGGCTGCCGCACGCAATCCGAACCCGGGGCGACCGAGGACGTTCCACCGATTGAACCGAAACGAGTACCAGAACGCAATACGCGATCTGCTCGCCGTCGACGTGGACGCGGCGTCATTGCTGCCGACCGACGATGCCAGTCACGGATTCGACAATGTCAACGTCGGCGAGCTGTCCCCGACCCTCCTGGACCGGTACATCTCCACCGCGCGGAAGGTCAGCCGGCTGGCCGTGGGCAGCAGTGCCCGCAGTCCCGGAGAGCACACCGTCGTGCTGCCGCTGGATCTCACCCAGAACGATCATCTCGAGGAGGGGTTACCACTCGGCACCCGAGGGGGGACGGTGTTTCCGCACACCTTCCCGCAGGACGGCGAATACCGCTTCCAGATTCGGCTCACGCGGGACCGCGACGATCGGATCGAAGGGATCACGGAGCCGGTCCATGTCGAATTGGCGCTCGATGGAGAGCGGCTGCAGCTGTTTACCCTCACACCACCGGCGAAGGGAGAGGGGAAGCCCGGGGCCTATGCCACGACGGATGCCGACATCGACGCGGCGTTGAAGGGCCGCTTCCCGGTCAAAGCCGGCCCGCACATGGTGGCGGTGGCGTTTCTCAGGAAGCCCTCGGTCATCAGTGAAGTGGCGCGCCAGCCGTTCCTGGCCGATTACAACGGCCGCAACATGGCGGCGGTATTTTCGGTCTCCGTGGCGGGCCCGTTCGATGCCGCCGGCGCCGGGGACACGCCCAGCCGCCGCCGCATTTTCGCATGCCGGCCAGGGGCGCCAGCCGACGAGGCAGCGTGCGCCCGGACGATCCTGTCGGCTCTCGCGCGCCGCGCGTACCGCCGGCCGCCCAGCCGGATCGAGTCGCAGGATCTGGTGGGGTTCTACCGGCAGGCACGGGCCGAGGGATCTGACTTCGAGGGCGGAATCGAGATGGCGCTGCGCGCGCTGCTCGTGAGCCCGAACTTCCTGTTCCGCATCGAGCGCGACCCCCCCGGCATCCCGCCGAAGACCCCGTACCGGCTCGGTGGCTTCGAGATCGCCTCCAGGCTCTCGTTCTTTCTCTGGAGCAGCATCCCCGACGATCGACTGCTGGACCTCGCAGGACGAGGGGTGCTCACGCAGCCGGCAGTCCTCCGGCGGGAGGTGCGGCGGATGCTCGCGGATCCGCGCTCGAACGCGCTCGTGACCAATTTCGCCGGCCAGTGGCTTCATCTCCGGAATCTCACGGCCGCAGCGCCCGATCCCCGGCTCTTTCCGGACTTCGACGACAACCTGCGACGCGCCTTCCGGCGTGAAACGGAACTCTTCTTCGACAGCGTCAAGAACGAGGACCGGAGCGTGCTGGACCTGCTTCGCGCCAACTACACGTTCCTGAACGAGCGGCTGGCCAAACACTACGGGATTCCGCATGTGTACGGCAGCCACTTCCGGCGCGTCACGCTGCCTCCGGAC
>JALZOC010000802.1 GCA_030857365.1 Acidobacteriota bacterium | reverse complement strand
TCAGTTCTTCGACCGCCTCCGAAAGTCGATCCGCTCGTCTAAGGACGAGCGCGAGATTGTAGCGCGCGAGGGTGTGCCGCGGATCCAGTTGCAGGACCCGTCGGAGCACCGCGATGGCTTCCTCTAAGTCCTGTTCGGCGAGGGCGAGACCCAGGGTGAAGTGCGGAGCGGGATCGTGCGGCGCGTCGGCCACGCGCGTGCGGGCGAGCTCGATCGCCTCTTTCCCCCTGCCCGCCTTCACGAGTGTGAGGATGAGGTTGTTGGCGGCTTTTCGGAAGGCGGGCCGCGCCGCCACGGCCCGCCGGTATGCATCGATGGCCGCGTCGAGCGCGCCAATGCGTTCGAGCGCCTCCCCGAGGCGGTTCTGCACGTCGGGGTCGCGCGGGGCCGTCCCGGCCGCGTACCACAGAAGCGCCAGGGCGGCGGGATGGTTGCCCGCCGATTCCAGCGTGAGGGCCCGGTCGTACGCCTCCTTGCCTGAAAGCGGTTCGCGCGGCGTCTGCCCGTCCGCGATCCGGGCGAAGGAGAGCAGCACGAAAACGATTGCCGGCATACGCGCTGGACTTCGCATGCGGAATCGCAGCCGATTTTACAGGGGCCGTCGCCCGACGCCGAACTGGTCGCCCGTCCGGACCGGCTTCCCGCCCGACACGACCACTTCCACCATTTTTTCGCTCTGCACCTGCCGGCCGCTCTCGTCCTCCAGCGTGGCGACGATGCGCCGGGTGGCCGTGTCGATCACTTCCCCGGTCGACGGATACGCGAAGGCTCCGTCGAGGCTGAACGTCACCCATCCGGGCTGATCCCGCAGCGTGATTGTCGCGACCTGCCGTGGCGGCATCGTGCTCGCATCGAAGACGTGCATGCAGCTGTTGGGACCGTCCGCAACCCACACCTCTGATTCATCCGGCGTGAGGCCCACACCGTGGCTCGGACAGCCGTGCCGCTTGACCGAGGCTTTCTCGTACCCCGCCACCTGGACGCGATGCAGCATCCGGCCCGACTTCAGGTCTCCCACTTCGAACCCGAGCAGATCGTTGACGTTCACGAAACAGAGCGTCTGCGCGGCGTTGATCGTAAACGGTCGCACCATGTGACTGAACGGGCCGATTTCGCGGACGACCTTGTGCGTGCGGGTATCGGCCACGAGGAGCCGGGGTGCCTTCAGGCCGGCGAGGTAGGCGTGCTTCCCGTCCGGCCCGTAGATCGTATTGTGCGCGCCGGTGTTCGTGACCACGGTCGTGAGCACGTCGCCGGTGCTCGCGTTCACGACGTGCCAGTGCGGTCCCTCGAACGACGGCACGTAGAGGAGCCCGCCGTCCGGTGCAATGGCGAGCCGGTCGCAGCCGCCGGTGTATTCGCGCGTCCAGATCTTCGCCCCCGTGGCGAGATCGAAGGAAGCGACCCGTTTGGGAGTGGCTATGAACAGGCGCCGGGTCGTGGCGCTCGCCGCGACACCCTTGACGTTCTCGGGCGATTCGCCAGCAGGGACCTCGAACGTCGGGATGCGCCGGACAAGGCGGTGGCCCTCATCGATGGCGTACACGAGGATGCCGACGCCGCCGTACTCGACGTAGTTGCGAATCCCCGGCGTCGCCACGTGGAGAAACCGCCCATCCCCGGCGGCGGCGCCCAGGGGAACCCGGCCCGCGAGCAGGCCGCCGGCTGCGAGCGCGGCGGTCTCGAGAAATTCCCTGCGATGCAACGGTGCCCTCCCTGATTCGTCACAAACGAATTGCCCACCGACCCAGTCAACCAGCTGGAAGCTGGTAGCGGGAAGCTGACGACGACAGTCGTTACAGCTTACGGCTGCGTCCGGGTCTCAGTGCGAGATCGTGAAGCTGCTTCGGCGTGGCGCTGGCCGGCAGGTCGCCGACGCGAATCGGCAGCACGTAATCGGCCCCCAGCAGCACGCCGCTCACCCGCGGATCGACAGGGCGAATCCGGTCCAGCCACTCCGGCCGCAGCGCGAACGCACAGTCCGGCCGTGTCAGAACGATCCCGTCGCCGTGCTGCTCGACGATGCCCGTCAGGACAGGCCAGTCGTCCTCCTCGTCGTCCATCTCTCCCATGATGAGCACGGAGAGCTGCATGCCGATCAAATCAGATAGTTCCACCGCTGACTCCAGTTATCAGCTACCAGCTTCCAGCTTCCAGCTGCCAGCTTCCCACGTCCGAGTTCGACCTCAGGATGCAGTGATGCAAGCCGTTCCAGATCACGGTCTCCTGTCCACCTGCAAGCGCGCCTACGTCGCGCGGCGAGCGGAGGCGGGCGCCCCCCGAC
>JALZOC010000801.1 GCA_030857365.1 Acidobacteriota bacterium | reverse complement strand
TCGAACGCCTGGGCTGCTTGCGGCATGCGCCGGGCTGCGAGCTCCAGCAGCCCAAGGTTGTTCCAGATCGACGCCGCGCGCGGCGCTTTCGCAAGGGCCCGCCCGAACAGCACGCGTGAACGATCGCGGGCGCCCATTTCCGCATAGACGACGGCCAGAGTGTTCAGCGTATCAACGCTTGCGCCGTCGCCTGACAGCGGCTCGAGCACCGACGCCGCGCGCCTCGGCTCGCCGCTGGCAAGCAACGCGGCGCCCAGCCGTTCCTGCAGCTTGGGGTCCGACAGGCCTCGTCGGGCTGCCGCGCGCAGAAGGTTGACGGCTTCCGGAGCCTGACCGCTTTCTATGTAGACCGAGGCCAGCGCCAGGCACGCGGCCGTGAAGTCGGGACGTCGGTCGATTGCCTCTCGCAGAAGCGCCGCCGCGTCCGCGTGACGACCGTCGCCCACCAGGTGCAGCGCTGTCTGGAAGCGTCGGTCCACGTCAACGAGGCGCTTCGGATCATCCGCTTCCGTATACTGCCCCTTGCGCGTCGGCCCGCTCGACGCCGTGTATCCAAGCGATCGGAGTCTGGCCGCGGCGTCGGGGTCCAGTTCGCGTGCGGCGGTCGGGGCCTCAGCGCTCTTCCAGCCCTCGAGCCGGCGCGCGAGGGCGGTGGTGCGATCGGGCTCGTCCGCCGCACGGTTCGACTGCTCACCGGGATCCCGCGACAGATCGAACAGTTCGGGGATCGGCAGGTCTATGTACTTCCAGCCATCGGAGACGATCCCCGTCAGCGGCGCCCAGTTCCGGGTGAGGTGTGCGTCGAGGGCCTCAAAATAGATCGCCTCGTTGCCAGGTGCCTCACCGCGGATCGACGGAAGGAGAGATCGCCCATCGAGCCCCACGGACGGCTCGATGCCCACCAGGTCGGCAATCGTGGGGAGAAGATCCGCCTGTGCGGCCAGGCCGGTTACGGTCGCCGGCTGCAAGCCCGGCCCGCTCATGATCAGCGGAATGCGGATCGTGGATTCGTAGGCGAACAGGCCGTGCGTCTCCTCACCGTGATCGCCCAACCCTTCGCCATGGTCCGAGAGCGCGACGATCAGCGTGCGTGTGAGGAGGCCCGCCTTCCTCAGCTCTTCGAGGAACGATCCCAGCTCCGCGTCAGCGAACGCGACCTCGTTGTCGTAGGCCGAATCGACGATGGTGCGCGGCGCGCGGTAGGGCGTGTGTGGATCGAACAGGTGTACCCAGGCAAACCAGGGAGAGCCGCCGTTCGTTATGTCAGGACGGACCAGCCAGTCGGCGGCGGCTCGAAGGACGCGGTCCGCGGATCGCTCCACGAAGCCGAAGGTTACCGCCCCCTGCTCGGTGCCGACGCGGTCGTCGTACACGTCGAAGCCTCGACCCAGCCCGAATCGCGCGTCGAGCACGAATGACCCCACGAACGCGCCGGTTCGATACCCGGAGCGGCCGAGCAGTTCGGCCAGCGTCGTAACGCTCGCGCCGAGCTCCGAACCGTTCACGCGAACGCCGTGACGAGGAGGAAGCAATCCGGTGAAGATCGAGGCATGCGCCGGGAGCGTCATGGGGGCATGTGCGTACGCTCGCGTGAAGCGGAGGCCGCCGGCAGCAAGGCCGTCCAACGCTGGCGTCGGCCGCGAGCCGCCGAACGCGCCGACGCGGTCGGCGCGGAGCGTGTCGATGGTCACCACGAGCACGTTCGCGCCCCGAAACGCGCCATGCTGCAGGTCCGCGTTGGCCGTCTGCCGGCGCCAGCCGCACGCGGCCACCGTGCCGGCGCCGAGGATCGAGGTGAGCGCGATCAGCGAGATGATGTGGCGTCGCTGTCCGCGCAGGTCGGCGCGTCTAGGCTCGAGCGGCATCAGCCGCCCAGCCTAACACGCCGCGACATCAAGGACTGCCCGGCGGCGCCGTCGACGGCACGAACGCCATGATTGCCGGACGAGGCCGAATCAGGTATCTTGTCCGCCACTCGTAGGATCGGAACAGACGGAAACCCACGCTGGATTGGAGGATCGGATGACGCGATTAGTCCTGCTGGCAATGGTGCTCGCAGCTTTCGACGTGGCCCCCGCAGTCGCGCAAATCGAGCAGGGGCGTCTCACGGGTATCGTGTCAGACGCGCAGGGCGCCCTGTTACCCGGCGTGACTGTAACGGCCACGTCTCCATCGCTGATCGGCACCCGGGTCGCGGTCACCGAAGGGGACGGGAAGTTTCTGTTTCCCGCGCTGCCCTCAGGCACCTATGCATTGACCTTCGAGCTGAAGGGCTTCAGACAGGTCA
>JALZOC010000130.1 GCA_030857365.1 Acidobacteriota bacterium | reverse complement strand
CCACCGACGCGGCCGGGCAGGCGACCCCCGCGACGCCGGCTCCGATGAAGCTGACGTTCGCGACCCCCACGGGTCTGCTGCTCGTCCAGATCAAACCGGATCAGACTGCCGCGTTCGAGGAAATGATGGGCAAGCTGAAGACCGGCCTGGCGAGCACCACCGACGCCACGCTGAAACAGCAGGCCTCGGGCTTGAAGGTCTACAAGGCGGCCGAGCCGTTCGGTCAGAACGTGCTCTACGTGGTCACGATGGAGCCAGCGGTCCCGAACTCCGAGTACGAGCTCTTCGCCATGCTCCAGAAAACGATGACGCCCGAACAGCTGCGGGCGCCCGAGACGGCGGAGATGTGGAAGCGCTACGCCGACGCGTTCGCCGCCGGTCTCAGCAAGCTGAGCCTGACGCCCATCGGAGGATGAACGGTAGCTTCCAGCTTCCGGCTTTCGGCTTCCAGTATTTTTTGGTAGCTGGTAGCTGGTAGCTGGTAGCTGGTAGCTGGCAGCTGCAGTCTTCAGAATTTCAGATTCAGCCCCGCATAGAACCGCTGTGGCCGCGGGTGCAGCGCGGTGCCTCGCAGCGTGAATGCACGGTAGTCGAGGCGCAGGCGCAGCGGGCCGGCAAGCGACATCTTCACCCCTCCGCCGACGTTCATTCCCGCATTGGTCTCCGTGACGGCGTCGAGCGTTTCGCGAAACGCGCCGCCGCCGGCGGTCGCGTAGAACTGGAGCCCGGCCAGGGGAATCGGCGTCTGCAGCAGGGCATTCACCATGTAGGTGCGCAGCTGCGGCGCGCCCTTCGCCGCATCCTCCCTCGTCGTCGCGTACTCGAACTCGAAGCCCACCACGAGGAGCCCGACGCCTCCCGCGAATCCCCGAACCATACGGTCGGACGGCGTGCGGTTCGAACCGAGAAAGGCCGTCGCGTCCGCCGCCGCCGTACCCGGGACGAGGAGGATTGCGACGAGCGACAACGCGGCGCGCAGCGGAAGGGTGCGTCTCATCCGGTCAGCATAGCGCTTTATCAGCTTCCAGCTTCCAGCTTCCGGCTTCCAGCTTCCAGCTTCCGGCTCCGGCTTCGAACTTCAGCCTTCGACCTTCCCGCCAACGCTCGCACCATCAACAGCGGGCGACGGCGGGCAGCCCTGAAATGCGGTACATTTCCCTCGTGGACTTCCGACCGTCAGAAGAGCAGGAACTGCTGCGCGCGTCGGTGCGCGAGTTCGCCGAAGCGGAGATGCGGCCGCACGTCATGGAGTGGGACGAGTCGCAGCATTTCCCGATGGATCTGCTCCCGAAGCTGGCCGCGCTCGGCCTGATGGGGATCCAGTTCGCCGAGGAGTACGGCGGCTCGGGCATGTCGGCGGTCGACTACTGCATCTGCATCGAGGAGCTGGCGCGCGTGTGTCCCGCGATCGCGCTGTCGGTGGCGGCGCACAACGGGCTGTGCGCGTCCCACATCGCGATGTTCGGGACCGACGATCAGAAGCGGAAGTACCTGCCCCGCCTCGTCCGGGGCGAAGTATTGGGCGCCTGGGGCCTGACGGAGGCGGGAGCGGGCAGCGATGCCGCAGGGATGAAGACGTCGGCGGTGCGCGCCGGCGACGCCTGGGTGCTCAACGGCTCGAAGAGCTTCATCACGCACGGCCGCATCGGCGGCGTGATGGTCGTTGTCGCGGTCACCGACCGGGTGAAGGGGCACCGGGGCATCTCGGCGTTCGTGCTCGAGCACGGCACGCCCGGCATGAGCGCCGGCAAGAAGGAGAACAAGCTCGGCATGCGCGCGAGCGACACCAGCGAGGTGATTTTTCAGGACTGCCGGATCGGCGCCGATCAGCGGCTCGGCGACGAGGGTCAGGGGTTCATCAACACGCTTCAGGTGCTCGACGCGGGCAGGATCGGCATCGCCGCGCTCTCGGTCGGGCTCGCGCAGGGCGCGTACGAGGCGGCGCTGCGCTACGCGAAGGAGCGCCGGCAGTTCGGGCAGCCGATCGCCGGCTTCCAGGCGATTCAATGGAAGCTGGCCGACAACGCGACGCGGATCGAGGCGGCGCGGCTCCTGACGTACCGGGCCGCGTATCTGAAGGACCGGGGGCTCCGCATGACGCGCGAATCGGCGATGGCCAAGCTCTTCGCGAGCGAGATTGCCGTGAAGGCTGCCGACGACTGCGTGCAGATTCATGGCGGATACGGTTTCGTCAAGGATTACCCCGCCGAGAAGTATTTCCGCGACGTGAAGCTCCTCACCATCGGCGAGGGGACGAGTGAAATTCAGCGGCTCGTCATCGCCCGTCAGCTCCTCAGCCAGTGATCGACCCGCCGTGAGCGCCCAGAGTCTCTCCGAACGTGTGCTGGCGGGAGACGCGCGCGCGGTGGCGAGGGCGATATCGCTCATCGAGGACGAAACCCCCGAAGGCGCCGTGCTCATCCAGCACATCTTTCCCCATACCGGGCGCGCGTATCTCGTCGGCGTTACAGGGCCGCCTGGCGCCGGAAAGAGCACCCTGGTGGATGGCCTGACGACGGAGCTTCGCCGCACCAACCGCAGCGTGGGGGTGATCGCGATCGACCCCACCAGCCCGTTCACCGGCGGCGCGCTTCTCGGCGACCGGGTCCGGATGCAGGCGCATGCCGGCGACAGAGGCGTGTTCATCCGCAGCATGGCCACGCGCGGGCACCTTGGCGGCCTCGCCCGCGCGACCAGTGATGCGGCCCTCGTGCTCGATGCCGCGGGCAAGGACATCATCCTCATAGAGACCGTCGGCGTCGGCCAGGACGAAATCGACATCGTCCGGACGGCAGACGTGTCCGTTGTGACGGTCGTACCCGGAGCTGGCGACGAGGTCCAGGCGCTCAAGGCGGGCATCATGGAGATCGCCGACATCTTCGTGGTGAACAAGGCAGACCGCGAGGGCGCGGATCGGACCGGGGCCTCGATCGAGGCGATGCTGTCGCTCCACGCGTACGGCGCCGCCGACTGGCGGCCGCCGATTCTCAAGACGGAGGCGACCACCGGCCGGGGCGTTCCCGAGCTCGTCGACGCCATCGAGCGGTTTCGCCAGCACATGGGCGCGGCGCACGGCACCCGCCGCCGGGCGCGGGCGGAATTTCGCGTCCGCGAACTGCTGGCCCACCGGTTCGTGCGTCATGTCGAAGAGCGTCTCCTTGCCGCGGGAGAGTTCGACGCGCTGCTGGACAGGATCGCGGCCCGCGAGGTGGACCCGTACACCGCTGTGGATGAGATCATGAGACGTGGGGTTTCGAGCTTTTGAGGTTTTTAGCAATCGAACAACCAATGAAATTCATCGTCGATCATGTCGGAATCGCTGTCGCCGGGCTGGACGATGCCCTGGCGTTTTATCGCGACGTGCTGGGCCTCACGGTGGAGGAGCCTGAGGAGGTCGCTTCGCAGCGGGTCCGGGTGCACTTCCTTGGGACCGGGGAGGCGCGCACCGGGGCTGTTTCTGGTGTCACGCTCGAACTGCTCGAGGCGACGACGGAGGACTCGCCCGTGGCGAAGTTCGTGGCGAGGCGCGGACCGGGGATCCATCACATCGCGTTTCGGGTGCCCGATATCGCGGCCGCACTGGCGCAGCTCAAGGGTCGCGGGGTGAGGCTCGTCGACGACACGCCGAGACCGGGAGCGCATGGCTCGCTCGTCGCGTTCGTGCACCCCTCCAGCACGCACGGGGTCCTGGTCGAGTTGATCCAGCCGCGGGCGTGAACCCGTGCGGTGAAGTATGATGCCCCGGCACCGCGTCCGGGAACGCATCCCGTGCGCCCGGCCCATCGCCACAAGCTCACATGATCAACATCGGCATCATCGGCATCATCGGCGGCAGCGGTTTGTACGACATGGCGGAATTGACCGACCGCGAGGAGCGGCAGGTCGACACGCCGTTCGGCGCGCCTTCGGCGCCGTACGTGCTGGGGACGCTTCGCGGGAAGCGCGTCGCCTTCCTGGCGCGGCACGGGGCGGGGCACCGCCTGCTCCCGTCCGAGCTGAACTTTCGCGCCAATATTTTCGGCTTCAAGACGCTGGGCGTCGACGCCATCCTGTCCGCGAGCGCCGTCGGCAGTCTCAAGGAGCAGTACCGCCCGCTCGACTTCCTGATCCCCGACCAGTTCGTCGATCGGACGAAGGGCAGAGTGTCGACCTTTTTCGGCCGCGGGCTCGTGGCGCACGTCGGGTTTGCGCATCCGTTCTGCGAAGTGCTCAGCGGTGTCGCGTACGACGCCGCCCGGACGGCGGGCCTGCAGGCCGGGGACAGAGCGGCCAACCGGGGGACGGGGCCCGTCGTGCACAGGGGAGGCACCTACGTGTGCATGGAAGGACCGCAGTTCTCGACGCTCGCCGAATCGCAGCTCTATCGCTCCTGGGGGATGGACGTGATCGGCATGACGAACCTCCAGGAAGCGAAGCTCGCGCGGGAGGCGGAGATCTGCTACATCACCATCGCGCTCATCACCGATTACGATTCCTGGCACCCGGATCACGACCACGTGACGGTCGACATGATCGTCGCGAACCTGACGCAGAACGTGCGAACCGCGCAGCAGGTCATCGCCGGCGCCGTCGCGCTCGTCCCCGCGAACAGGACCTGCGCGTGCGGCTCGGCCCTGAAGCACGCGATAATCACAAGGCCCGATGCCATTTCGGAGGCGACCAAACGCGAGCTGGCGCCGATTGTCGGCAAATACGTATAAATCCCCGATCCCTGATCCCTGATCCGCGATCCCTAATCCCTGATCCCCAATCCCCAATCCCCAAATATGACCATCGTCGTGACCGGTTCGATCGCCTTCGATTACCTCATGTCGTTTCCCGGCAAGTTCACCGAGCACTTCCTGCCGGAGCACATGTCGCGCGTCAGCCTGAGTTTCCTCGTCGATACGATGGACAAGCGGCGCGGCGGATGCGCGCCGAACATCGCCTACACGCTGGCGCTGCTCGGCGAGCGGCCGCGGCTGATGGCGACGGCGGGGCAGGACTTCGGCGAGTACCGCCGCTGGCTCGAGTCGGCCGGCGTCGATACGTCGCTCGTCAAGGACATCGGCGATCGGTTCACCGCCTCCTTTTTCTGCAGCACCGACGTGGACAGCAACCAGATTGCGTCCTTCTATACGGGCGCGATGGCGAATGCCGGGGAGCTGTCGTTCCGGGGCGTCTCCGACTGCGGGCTCGCGATCATTTCCCCCAACGATCCAGGCGCGATGCTCCAGTACGCAGAGGAGTGCCGCGTCGTGGGGATTCCGTACATCTGGGACCCCGGCCAGCAGTGCGCGAGGATGACCGGCGGGGAGCTCAGGGACGGGCTCGTCGGGGCGACGATCGTCGTCTGCAACGACTATGAGTTCGAGCTCATACGCCAGAAAACAGGGCTGGACGAGGAGGCCATTCTCACCCATAGTGGGGCTCTCGTCATCACCCGCGGGGAACTGGGCTGTTCGGTCTTCGAGCGGACCGGACGAACGGACGTGCCGGCGGCGCCCCCCCACCGCATCGTCGATCCGACAGGGGTGGGCGACGCGTTTCGCGGCGGGTTCCTGAAAGGGATGGCCCGCGGCGCGAGTTATCCGGTGTGTGCGCAGATCGGGTCGGTGGCCGCCACGTACGCGCTCGAACACCTGGGCGGCCAGAGCCACGCGTTCACGTGGGTGGAGTTTCTCGAGCGCTACGAAACGCAGTTTGGGCACGCCACGAGCCTGCAGTGAGTCCGGCGCCCGCCGTTGTTGGCGTCGGTTGCCGGCGACGGTCGAGGGAATTACTTACCGGGTTCGCTCGATTGACAGTCACTGGAACCGTCAGCGCGCCTGATTCACGAACCAATCGTGGACCGGCGCGCGGAACGCGCTTTGCACGGAGTTGGTGAGGAGGAAGACGTGAAAGCGCTCGCCGCAGCTGCTACTCTCGCTCTCGCCCTCGCCAGTCCCGCGGCTGCCCAGAGCCCGGCGACTCCGGCGGACGTGCCGGGTTCCGTCTTCAGGAGCGGCGCGAGCCTCGTTTCGCTGAACGTGACGGTCAGCGACGGCAAGCGGCTGGTGCCGGGCCTCAAGCCGGACGATTTCGCCGTGTACGAGGACGGTGTCCGTCAGAACGTGCAGTTCTTCGAGGCGCGGGAAGTGCCGATCGATCTCATCCTGCTCATCGACACGAGCGCCAGCATGGCCGACAAGATGACGGTCGTGCGCGAGGCCGCCGTCGGCTTCCTCAACACGATGCGCGAGCGGGATCGGGGAGCGGTGGTCACGTTTGGCGATCGGGTGAACATCGCCCAGCCGCTGACGGACGAACGGGCCCTTCTCGAACGCGCGGTCCGCAGCGCACAGCCCAGCGGCTCGACCGCCCTCCACAACGCCCTCTATGTGGCCCTGAAGCAGTTCGGCCTGAAGGCGCACCAGCAGGACGGGGAAGTGCGGCGCCAGGCGATCGCCGTCCTCTCGGACGGTGAAGACACCTCGAGCATTATCGGGTTCGAGGATGTGCTGGGGATGGCGAGGAAGAGCGGCATCAACATCTACACGATCTGTCTGCAGAATCAGTATGCGGCCGTCCGCGCGGAGTCGCGCCGGCGCTACTTCTCGGAGTCCGACTACGCCATGAAGTCGCTCGCGCTGGAAACCGGAGCGCAGGCGTTCTTTCCCCAATCCGTGCAGGATCTCGCGGGCATCTACGCCGGGATCTCGGAAGAGCTGATGAACCAGTATTCGATCGGCTATGCGCCGACCAACGGGCGCCTCGACGGCCGCTTCCGCCGCATCGTGATCAAGGTCAACGACCATCCGGAATTCCGCCCGCGCGCGCGCATGGGCTATACGGCCGACAGTGTCACCTCGGCCTCGGCCACCGAGGGCGCCCGATAGCATGCCGCGCGCCTGTACCGACTCCGACCTGGAGCTGGAACCGCGAACCTGAACCCCGAACCCTGAACCCCGAACCCGGAACCC
>JALZOC010000800.1 GCA_030857365.1 Acidobacteriota bacterium | reverse complement strand
ACTTGTAGATCAGGGCCGGGGCGAGCCGGGGCAGCGTCACGAATGCATCGTAGGCGTTTCGCCGCGGCTCCAGCCGCTGACGATCCATCATCCGGGTGGCGAACGCCGCCATCAGCGCCACGTTCCACCAGATCGCTACGCCCACCGCCACATGGAGCAGCATTCGCGGTGCTCGCGCCGGGATCGCCTCCCGCAGCGCCGCGAGACCGATGACGAGCAGCACCGTGACGGACACGAAGCGCCGCTGGCCGAACGCCCCCGCGACCGTCCACGACTCCACCGCGCCGCTCACGTACACCTGGAGGGCCACCATGAGCAGCATGCAGGCCGCCACGCGGCGCCTATCGGTCGTGATTCCGGGGTCCCCAGCCCCCGCCTTCGCTCCTGGACCTCTGAGAGCTTCGGCGGTCAGGCCGAGTCCCGACTCCGGAGTCCCGAGCCGCCGACGCAAGATGGCCGCGACAACCAGGCCGGCGAGGCAGAGGACCGCGAGCGGTGTCCAGAAGAAGAATCCGTGTTCGGGCGATGCGAGGACCTGCAGCGCGTGCGGCGCGGCCCAGTTCATCTTCCGCGTCACCAGTTCCGATGGACGCGGACGTCCATTGAGCGCCTGATAGGCGAGCAGCTGCGGGAGGTATCCGAGCACGAAAGCGGCACACCCGGCCGCGGCCGGTGCCACCAGCCGGATCAGGATGCGGGAATCCGCCGCCCGCTGCCGCCACAGCGGCGCTCGGTGGCCCACCACGTAATCCAGGGCCGGCGCGACGACGAAGAGCGCATCCTGCTCTCTCACCATCGCGACCAGGGCGCCGGACAACCCCAGTGCCACGGCGCCGCGAACGGTCCACGTCTGGCGCACGTGAAGCCAGACGGTCACCAGCAGCGCGACGGCGAACGCCGAGCACGCGTGCGAGAACGGCGGAGCGACGTACATGTAGAACAGAATCGGGGTGCCGGCCCAGACCGCGAGGCCGTCACTGAGCGCGGCGGCACCCAAGAGGCGCCGCGCAGCCGCGATCCCGAGCACGATCGTGGCAAATCCGTAGAAAGCGGAGCCGTAGGCCACTGCCGCGACGTACGGACGCGAATACCCGTCGACCGCCACGCTTACGCCGGCGGCGCGTGCGATGCGGGCGACGACGTCGGCCACGGCATAGAAGGGAGACCAGAGAATGGCGGAGCCGAGGGTGCCGTAGTTGATGCGCCGTCCGGCCGGGGTTTCCAGCTCGAGGAACGTGCGGTGAAAGTCAGCGCTCTGCGCGATGCGATGGTCGTAGAAATAGCGATACTCGTTCTCGAACGACACGTCTCGATCGAACCACAGCGAGCGCAGGTACGAGAAGTACTGGACCTCGTCGGACGAGTAGAGCCGAGGCGTCACGGCCGGCAGCGAACACACGAACAGCAGGATCAGCAGCACGAGCTCGCGCCGCGAAAGCATCAGGAGGCAGGTCAGTCGGCGGATCAAATGTCTGGCTACTTCGGGGCGAGCGCGAGGTATTTCACAAGCTGCGCGAGGTTGAAGCCCGCATGGCTGACGACACCGGCGACGATACTACGGCGCGCGATGTAGAGCAGCCCCCAGACGGCGCCGAGCAGCGCCGTCACGAGCATCGCGTCGATCCCCTGGTCTGCATGGCCGAACCCGAACGCCACGCTGTACACCGCCACCCCCCATCCAGCGCCGCCCAGGTACTGTCCGAAGCGATGCACGATGAAGCCGCGCTGGACCTCCTCCCGCACGCCGCCGGCGATCATGACCACGGCCGCGAAGATCAGGGCGTCTCGCCGGTTCCGCAGCATGTCTTCGAGCGGGTTGACGGTGACGTTGTGCAGCTGCGGCGCGAAGTGGAGGATGAGGCCCAGCATCAGCACCGCGACGAGGAATATCGCGGGCACCACCGCCAGCCCCAGCAGCGCTTCGCGCAGGACGCGCCGTCCGCCCAGGAGCACCGTCGCGGCGGATTCATGATGGGCCCGGAGAAAGAAGAGCACCAGCCCCACGACCAGCACGGCATCGACCAGCGACAGCGTGAAGACGAACGGCGGGGACAGGCGCCCTCCGGGGGTCCGCATATCCATTCCAAACCCGCGCAGGACGAGAATCAGCAGAATTTGAGAGGGATAGCCCGAGCAGATGAGGACTTCCACCAGGGCGCCGAGCCGTTCGAGCGGCAGCACCTGCCGCGGCGCCGGCTGGTAGGGGAGCTCCCGAACGGGCTCGTACACAGGAGGGGACTGTACTACAGGGATCGGGGATCGGGGATCGGGGATCGGGGATCGGGGATC
>JALZOC010000129.1:6376-6962 GCA_030857365.1 Acidobacteriota bacterium | reverse complement strand
GGGGCGCCCGCCGCCGGCATCGAGTCGCGCGCCGTCGGGGCCGTGCGACTGCGCTGCTGGTGCTGCTCGTGGCGGTGTCGTGGTCAACCAGGGCATTCGCCCAGCTCGATCCGCTCCTCTTCATCAAGCGCGTCCCTCCGACGGTCATCATCGTCATGGACACCTCGATGTCGATGCTGCAGGACGGGGCCGGCTTCTACTACGATCCGACGACCTATACCGTCGCGAACGACACGGCGGTGGCGGCCGCGTTGGGCGTCGATCCCCTGACGGTTTCCACCTACCGCCGGAAGTACGAGAATTTCGACTGGGACGGCGTCGCCGACGACAACAAGAAGTACGTGGCGAGCCGCATCGTCGCGGTGCCGAATACGAACGCGGCGTACTCGACATTCTGGGACGTGACCCGCCTGCAGATCGCGAAGCAGGGTGTATCCACAGCCGTCAGCGAGAATGACCGGAGCGTCCGCTGGGGGCTGCTCAAGCTGCGGCAGGACACTCCGGGCTGGCGCACGCCGCCCGGCTGCGACAAGCCTGTAACGGTGTCGGATCCCGCACTGGCGGCGGCCTCTGACCTGAGCCCGTG
>JALZOC010000129.1:0-6366 GCA_030857365.1 Acidobacteriota bacterium | reverse complement strand
CCAACTACGACCAGACCACGCTGTTCGGCGGCGGGTCCAGGGTGGTCACACCGGGCGCCGGCACGGCCTCGGCCATCATCACCAAGGTCGCATGGCCCCTGCTCCACGCCAGCGGTTTGATTCCGGCAGGCCGCGGCGGGCAGGGCTATGCGGATCGACCGCTCGCCTTTGCACTGACGGATGCGAAGCAGGCGGCCATCGATGCCATGGCGGCCGATAGCGCCGCCAACCTTACGTGCCGTAACACGATTGTCGTGCTGATCACCGGCGGCAAGAACTCGGGCAGCGGCGCATATGTTTCAGCCAACCCGGTCACGTCCAAGGCGTCGGAGTTCACCACGGTGACTGGCGGCGGCGTCACGAGGCGAGTGCCCATCCACGTGATTGGCGTGAAGGTCGCGGACTCGGAGAAAGCGGAGCTGCAAACCGTCGCGGGAAACAGCGGCGGTCTGTACACCGACGTGACCAGTGCGAGCGAGATCACGGCCGCGATCAACTACGCCGTGCAGTCCGGCTACGCCAGGTCAGGGGACTTCCAGACCAGCACGAAGAGCGAGTTCGTCCCCGTCAGCCCCATCGTCGGCACGGTCAACCTCAAGGGGGCCCGCGGCGCGAGCGGCGCCGCTCTCCCGAACACCGACATCAGCGCGAACCCCGGAGGGCAGCGGCTGCCGCAGCGCAGCAACGTGCTGCTCACGGCCGGCTTTTCGCTTCCCGGCTTCGACGGGGTGCTGCGAGCGTTTCGGGCCTATCGGCCGGAGACTGACTCGACGAAGCCGACGGGATGGAAATTCGTGAACGACGGCACGAGGCTCTGGCCGGATCTCGATGGCCGTCCCTCCCTGGCGGGGCTGGCCCGGGTGCCTGCCGACCCCAGTTCGCGCAACGTGTACACGTTCATTCCGGACGGGTCGGGAGGCGGTTCGGTCGTCGCATTCACCACCGCCAATGAGGCCACACTCCGCTCGCACATGAACGTGAGCGGATCCGCCGACAGCCTGATCACAAGCGTCCGATCGCAGGCGCTCGGCGCCGTGATCGGGTCGACCCCCGCGATGATGGACGTGCCATCTCTCGATCCTCCGCCGGACGAGGATTACGGTCTGGCGGATGCCGCCGGGAGTTTCGCCGCCACCTACAAGAACCGGCGCGCGCTGATCTTCTTCGGCGGCAACAACGGCATGATCCACGCGGTCGATGCGCGCACGGGCTACGAGGTGTGGGCGTTCATCCCCTACAACCTGCTCCCGAAGCTCAGAACCCTCGCGGACGGCCAGCCGGTCGAGCAGTTCGACTATTTCGTCGACAGCTCGCCGAAGGTGGCTGAAGTAAAGCTGAACGGCGTCTGGCGCAGCCTCCTGCTGATCGGTCAGGGCCCCGGCGGGACCTTCTACCAGGCGTTCGACGTCACGGAGGCAGGGATGGGCGTGGCGCCGGAGCAGGATGACGCATCCGCCGTCAGCGCCCTGCTGCAGCGCTTCGACACGCCGAATGAGTCGATCCAGTTCAAGTGGTCGTTCCCCAATTACTCGAGCTTCAATCCGGCGTACACGGCCACCTTCGCCGTCACCGACGGTACGGCAGGCGGCAGGGTCAAGCTGTTCGGCGATCTCAAGGCCTCAGCGACCGTCGCCGAAAAGACCGTCGGCTTCACGTGGTCCGATCCCGCGGTCGGTCCGCTGGACACCGCGCGCGCCACGAACGCCGTCATCGTCGGATCGGGCTATTTTCCCGACATCGAAGCATCGATCCCGTCGCGCGGTGCGGCCGCCCCGAAAGCCGGTAATGCGCTGTACATGATCAACGCTGACACCGGGCAATTGATCGGGAATGCATCCGGCGCCTGCGGCGCGATCTCCAGCGGATCCGGTTCGAGCGCCGGCTGCGCATCGATCGGCGATATCAACAATCCATCCGCTCAGCGCAAGAATGCCCTCCAGGCGGATCCGACCGCGGCCGGCGAGGCCGGGACCGTCATCGTCAAGAAGGCATACCTCGGGGACATCGACGGACGATACTGGCGCTTCAACTTCACCCCCGCCGGAGGAATTTCGGCCAACCTGATGGTCGATACCTCGCAGCCGATCTACGCCTCGTCCGCACTGCTCTTCATTGGAACGGCGGACGTGCACATGTTCTTCTCGACGGGAAGCGATCTGCTTCCGTCGAGCGCGCCGGGGGGCACCGGCACCTTCAAGCTCTACGGACTGAAGGACAACGCGCCCGCGGCGGGGGCGACGACGAAGTTCACGATCAATCTCGCGGCGACGAGCAACACGAATGGCCTTGCCACCGGAGAGCGCCCGTCGACTTCACCGTCGGTGGCGGGCGACATCGTGTTCTACACGACCACCACCGAGAGCGCCGCGGCGCCGTGTGCAGATTTCTCCGCGAATCTGTACGCGGTGACGTACGCCGGCGGGGCGGCGTACGACGCGAACAACAACGGCAGGCTCGACAACAATGAGAGTCCCGTGGCCAAGACGCTCGCAGGCCGTGCCACAGCCCCCTTCATCGTCGATCAGCACCTGTACTTCGGGACCGTCAGCGCCAGCGGCGCGAAAGTGGAAGTGCTGGGCGACCCGGAAGACTTCAACAACGGTGTCGGGCAGGTCGGCGTGCGGATCCTCTCGTGGCGGGAGATTCGGTAGTGGCCGCGGCCGCCACCTGCCAGAACTGCGGCGCCAAGGTACGGGGGGATCGGAATCGCTGCCCCCGGTGCCGTGCGTACCTGGCAGCTCCCGACCCGGCGCACCCGGCCGTCGCGAGTCGCCGGCTGGCCCGTGGGGCCGCCGTCGTCGTGGGCCTGTGCGCCCTGACGATCGCCGGGCTCTGGCTGACGAGCGACTCGGCAGCCGTGCCACGAGCAGCGGGTCCCGTTCCCGACTCGTTGGCCGCCCGCGGCTCCGCGGCTAGAGTCCCAGCGCCCGCCGACGTTGCGCCTACGGTGGCCGATCGGCCTTTCCTCGACCCGGCGGGCTCCGGCAGCCTGGCGTACGCGTCCGGTGACTACAACAATTCGCTCGCTCACTACCTCGAAGCCGTCCGCAAGAACCCGGACGATGCCGAATCCCTGAGCAACCTTGGACAGGTCCTGGTGCGGCTGAACCGCACCGCCGAATCCATCCCGTACTTCGAGCGCGCGGTCGCCATCCTGCCGGGCCGGTGGGCCTACCATTTCAACCTGGCGCGCGCGCTTGGACTGCTCAGCCGCCACGAGGGAGCTGTCGCCGGTTACCGGCGCGCCCAGGAGCTGTTCCCGGACGATTACGTAACGACCTTCAACCTGGCGCTGGCGCTGCACCGCAAGGGCGACGAGGCGGCGGCCGTCGAGCAGTACCACAGGGCGATTGTGCTGCTGCCGGAGGACGCCTCCTTCCACAAGGCGCTGGGCATCAGCCTCGAGCAGCTGCAGAAGGGGTCCGAGGCCGCGGCCGCCTATGGCGAGTATCTGCGACTGTCGCCATCGGCGCCTGATGCCGACAAGGTACGTGCGCGAATCGCGCAGTTGCAGGCGGGTTCTGCCGGGGAGACTCCGGTCCCGGCTCCCGGTGCTCTGTTAGACTGAGGGCAACAGGCGTGAGAATCAGATGACTGTCCCGACACAACCCTTCCGGCTGCGGCTTGCGGCAGGCTGCGCGCTTGCCGCCCTCCTGCTCCAGGCGGCGGCGCCGATTGGTGCGCAGGCGCCCACGCTCGGGGAGCTCGCCAGGAAGGAGCAGGAACGGCGCAAGACGGTGAAGGCGGCCGGCAAGGTATTCTCGAACAAGGACCTGCCGAAGCCTCCGCCGCCCGCAGACGCCGTCAGCACCGGCGAACTCCCGCCGCCTACGACACCGCCTGTGACCGCCGAAGGCGCGCAGAAGGAAGCAAAGCCGGACGAGCGGGACGAGGCGTGGTGGCGCGCCCGGATGCTCCAGGCGCGCGAATCGCAGCGCCGCGGCGAAGCCTTTGCCGAAGCGCTGCAGAGCCGCATCAACGCTCTCTCGGCCGACGCCGTCAATCGCGACGACCCGTTCCAGCGCGCCAAGGCGGCCGAGGATCGTCAGAAGGCCGTCGCGGAGCTCGCTCGGGTGACATCGGAGATCGATCAGGCCAAAAAGGAAATCATCGCCGTCGAGGAGGAGGCCCGCAAGGGGGGCGTTCCACCAGGATGGCTACGCTGAGGCCGGCTCGGCCCAACCCTCTCGCCGCGCGTTCTTAGCCGCTTTTCTCCCGCCGTGAGACTGCAGTTTCTGCGACTCACGTGGACGCTCCCGCGGTAACGCTCCACTTTTCGGAACAGATTGGCGTCTCCACGGCCGGACGGCTGTTTGCAGCTCTTGCTGGCGTGCGTCACGCATTCAGTCGACAGACCGGACCTTCCATTCACCGCGAGGCTGGCTTCAGCCTGATCGAGACCATCCTCGCCGCTGGACTGCTGGCAACCCTGGCGGTTGGCGTCGCACAGGTCTTTGGCGTCGCCGCGCGCGCGAATCACCGTGCGCGCGTACAGACGCTGTCCGCAATCCTCGCCGCCCAGAAGCTCGAGCAGTTGCGGTCGCTCGCCTGGGGGCACGCGCCAGGAGGCGCACCGCTGTCGGACACGTCCACGGACCTGAGCTCCGATCCACCCTCCGCGGGGGGGACCGGGCTCCTGCGGGCACCGGCCGACGCGCTGGACGCCGACGTGCCGTTCTACGTCGATTACCTCAGCGCCGCCGGGGCGAGAGTCGGGTCGAGGGATCGTGCCGCGTTCGTCCGGCGCTGGTCGGTCGTTCCCCTTGCGCACGACCCGGACAATCTCCTCCTCCTCCAGGTGCGCGTCCTCGTCACCGGAGGTGGAGACTCACGGCTCGTCACGATGAAGGTACGGCGCCCATGACGCCTGGTCTCAGCTGCCCGCGCGGGTACGTCCTTGTGGAGCTGCTCATTTCGGCCGCGGTAGCGTGTGCCCTCCTGACCGTCATTCTCCGGCTCTGCGTGACGGCGCAGGAATCCGTCCGGATCCATGGCAATCACGCGGACCTCCAGCAACGGCTGCGGGTAGCGGTGGAAACGATCCGGCGCGACCTGCTGGATGCGGGAGGGGGGCTGTCGAACGGCGTGCCCGGGCCGCTCGTCGACGCGTTCGCTCCCGTCGTTCCCGCCCGTCTGGGTGTCCGCGGTGCAGACGCGGACCTGGCGTATCACTCGGATCGCATCACCATCATGTACGTCCCGCGCGACGCGTCCCAGACTCGGCTGCGAGCCAACATGCCGACGCTCACAGGACCGCTCGTCGTCGATGGATCCGCCCCGGGGTGCCCGTCGGGCGGCGTCTGCGGGTTCAGGACTGGAGACAGGGTGCTGATATTCGCACCTGCCGACGGCGACGGCTCGCACGACGTCTTCACTATCGGCGGAGTCGATGCGGTCCAGGGGCTTCTCACCCCCGCAGCGCCGCTTTCGCGAACCTACGCTGCAAACAGCCCGGTGGCCACCGTAATCCAGCGGGTGTATTACCTCGACCGCGCGGGCAGACGGCTGATGGTGTACGACGGGGATCGCAGCGACGTCCCTGTCGTAGACCACGTCGTGGACCTGCGCTTCACGTTCTATGCAGACCCCCTGCCCACGGGCGTGACCCCTCCGCTGGACGGGGCCTTCAATTGTGCCTACGCCGTCGGAACGCCTCCGGTGCCGCTCTTACAGGATCTGGGCGGCTTGTCGCTCGTCTCGCTCACCGCCAGTCAGCTCACCGACGGACCGCCGTGTGGAGCCTGGCCGCGGCGATTCGATGCGGATCTGCTCCGCGTTCGCCGCGTTCGTGTCTCGCTCCGTCTGGAGGCGGAAGGCGCAGAGTTCAGGGGGCCAGGCGCAGCATTTGCGAACCCGGGCACCTCGGTGGACGCACGGCGATACATCCCCGACCTCCAGCTCACGTTCGATGTGGCGCCCCGGAACTTTCTGAACACGGCGCTTCGATGACGTCCCGGACCATCCATTCACCGTGCCGGGAGCAGGGCACCGCGCTCATCGCCGTGCTGATGGTCATCACGCTGCTCGTGGCGCTCTCGGCCGCGGTGGTACTCGTCACGACGATGGAAAGCAGGGCAGCTGGCAACCATGAGGCGGCACAGTCCGCGCTGTACGCAGCGGACGGCGCCCTCGAGCAGACGATCAGCGAACTGCGGGCTGCGGACTGGCGTATCGTGCCTGGGAACCTGATGTCCGGGCACCTGTGGAACGTCGAGGCGCCGCCCCGGGCACCGGACGGTTCCATGCTCGACCTCGCCCGCCTGATGACGAGCCGGCAGGCCGAAAGCGATGTCGTGTTCGCGCCCTCTGCGGATAGGCCGAGGTGGTACCTTTATGCACACGCAGCATTCAGCGATCTCGTTCCTT
>JALZOC010000128.1:1200-6967 GCA_030857365.1 Acidobacteriota bacterium | reverse complement strand
GGCATGGCCCTCCACCGGCGGCGACTGTGCCGTGCCGTGATGGAGAAGCGGCAACGAAACGATCACGGCAACCGCGAGAAACCGTCGCATGTCCAGAAAGCCCCCGATCAGATTCGAAACACGACCGGAGCTGCCGCGTCGTTCCGGCGTCCGATCGGCATCTCTCAGCGTGCGCCCGCCAGCGCCTGATCCACATCGGCGAGGATGTCGTCGATGGCCTCGATGCCGATGCAGAGGCGAATCATGTCGGGCGTCACGCCCGCGCCCTTCAGTTCGGCCTCGGCCAGCTGCCGGTGCGTGGTCGACGCAGGATGGGCTGCCAGTGACTTGGCGTCGCCGATATTCACCAGCCGTTTGAACAGCTTCAAGGCATCGTAAAACTTCACGCCGGCGTCGAAGCCCCCTTTGATCCCGAACGTCAGCAACGCCGAAGGGCGTCCCTTCGTGTACTTCTGGGCCAGCTGATAGTACGGGGAGGATTTGAGGCCGGGGTAATTCACCCACGCCACCGCCGGATGCTGCTCGAGGTGGTGGGCCACGGCCATCGCGTTCGAGACGTGACGCTCCATTCTGAGCGCGAGGGTTTCGATGCCCTGCAGGAACAGGAAGGCATTGAACGGGCTGAGCGCCGATCCCGTGTTGCGAAGCGGCACGGTGCGTGCGCGGCCGATGTATGCGGCCGGCCCCAGCGCCTCCGTGTAGACGACGCCGTGATACGCGGGCTCGGGATTGTTCAGCATGGGAAAGCGCGTCTTGTGCTCGGCCCACGGAAACTTGCCCGAATCGACGATGATGCCACCGATCGAGTTGCCATGGCCGCCCATGTACTTCGTCAGCGCGTGCACCACGATGTCGGCGCCGAATTCGATCGGCTTCATCAGCACCGGCGTCGGGACGGTGTTGTCCACGATCACGGGCACGCCATGTTTGTGAGCCATCGCCGTGATCGCCTCGAGGTCGGGGATGTTGCCAGCCGGGTTGCCGATCGTTTCGCAGAAGACCGCCACCGTCCTGTCATCGATCAGAGCGCCTAGGGCCGCCGCACTGTCGTCCCTGGCGAACCGGACGTCGATCCCCTGACTCGGCAGCTGGTGCGCAAAGAGCGTGTAGGTGCCTCCGTACAGCAGCGGCACCGAGACCACGTTGCTGCCCGCAGCGGCGATCGTCAGGATGGAATAGTTGACCGCAGCCATTCCCGAGGCGAGCGCGAGGCCGGCAAGCCCTCCCTCGAGAGCCGCGACGCGCTGTTCGAGCACGTCGTTGGTCGGGTTCATGATGCGGGTGTAGATGTTGCCCGGCACCACCAGGTTGAACAGGTCCGCGCCGTGCTGGGCGTTGTCGAACTCGTACGCGACGGTCTGGTAGATCGGCACCGCCACCGATTTGGTGGTCGGGTCGGTGGTATAGCCGGCGTGTACTGCGAGTGTTTCGTCCTTCATGCTGTCTGCACTCCCTTTGAGAGACCTTCGTTCGTGTCCTGCCCCGACAGGCCGTCCAGCGGCCGGCGCGGGTCGATGCCGTCCCGGAAAGGAAGGCGGCGGTCGGGATTCGTGAGTTGATAGACCAGGCCCAGCCAGTTGTCAAAAACGGCGCGGGCGGCTTCTGCCCACGTGTTGTGAAGGAGCGGCGACAGGTCGGCTTCCGGAAAATCCGGCAGCTCCGCATGGGCCGCGTGGGCCCGGTGCGCGCGCTCGAGATACGTGTCGATCACCGCCGCGGCCTGTTCCGGAATGTAGTGTTCCGGAAATGGCGGCAGCTCCCGCTCCCCCTTGAAATACCGCAGGACTTCCCGTTTGTACTCCTTGAGCAGGCTGTTGGCATCATATTCAGGATGGCCCTGGAAGTAGACACGGCGGAACTGGTCGTCGCTCACCGCGGCGTGCACGCCGGCTTCCGCGCTCTCGACCAGGATGCTGAAGCCCGCCTCCTCGAACTGCTCGCGCGTAATCGTGTTGTAGCGCGAGTGCGGCACGTCGAAGTGAGCCTGGACGCCCCGCAGCAGAGGATGGTTCGCGACGATCACCCGGTGGCCGTACACGCCCCACTGCTTGCGGGGCAACGGCCGCCTGTCGATCCGATGCAGGAACTTCATCAGTGCGTGTGTCGAAAGACAGGAGCAGAGGACCGACGTCACGTTCTCGCTGGCCCAGCCGATGACTTGCGTCAGCGGGTGGTAGAACGGTTCCTGGTCGAGGCGCGGGTTCGCCACGTTCGCTCCCGTGACAATCAGGGCATCGAGACCTTCGGCATGGATCGAAGCCGCGTCCTCATAGTGCTGGCCGATGTAGGCCCGTGTGGCTTCGCTGCGGGGCAGCCCCTCGACGGTGAAGGGGTGAATGAAGAAATGCGCGGGCTGCGTGGACCCTCCGACGAGCCGCATGAATTGCTGCTCCGTGATCTGGAAGGCCGCATCGGGCATCATGTTCAGCAGGCCGACGTGGAGCGGGCGAAGATCCTGCCGGCGGGCCTCTTCGAGCGTGAGGACAGTCCGCCCCTCACGACGCAAATCGCGGAATGTCGGCAGCGATGAATGCTCGACGATGGGCATTGTGACAAGGCGCGGAGAGGACGCCGTCCCGGTTGCCGACCTGACATCGAGGCGGCGAGGGGTACGTTCAGGAGATTATATGGCGGCGCCGCGGCGGCAGGCGGTCAGGGCCTCGGATGCGGCATAATCGGCGGTGTCACGCTATCGCGGGTCAGGATCGAGGAGCGTCGAGTGACGAAACGAGCGTGGTGTGCAGCGGTCATCACCGTCCTGTCGGTCGGCGGCGCGGTCGGACTCTCGGCGGGCCAGGCGCACTGGCCGCAGTGGAGAGGCCCGGCGCTCAACGGCGTCGCCGCCGGCGACGCGCCGATCGAGTGGAGCGACTCGCGGAACGTCGGCTGGAACATCGAGATCCCCGGCCGCGGTTTTTCGAGTCCCGTTGTCTGGGGCGACAAGCTGTTCCTCACGACGGCCGTGCCAACCCGCAGTGAAGGTGCCTCGCCCGAAGCCGGTGGGGGCCGCGGGCCCGGCGGCAACGCGGGTGTGCAGGAACACCGCTTCGTCGTGATGGCGTTCGATCGCCTGTCCGGCAAACCGCTCTGGGAGCAGACCGCGGCCACGGCCACCCCGCACGAGGGGTATCACCGGCTGTACGGCAGCTTCGCGTCCAACAATCCCGCGACCGACGGCGTACGCGTGTATGCGTTCTTTGGCTCACAGGGCCTGTACGCGTACGACATGAACGGCACGCAGATCTGGAAGCGCGACTTCAACCTGCGGATGAAGATGCGTCTGCAGTTCGGCGAGGGCTCCGCGGTGGTGCTGCACGAGGGCAAGCTGATCACCGTGTTCGATCATCAGGAACAGGGGTTGCTGGCGGTCACCGACGCGGCGACGGGCAAGCCGCTCTGGAGCATCCCGCGCAACGAGGGCTCGAGCTGGTCCACGCCGCTGGTCGTGACGCACCAGGGGAAGAAGCAGGTGGTCGTCACCGCCACGCCGAAGGTGATGGCGTTCGATCTCGAGACCGGCAAGCTGGCCTGGGAAGTGACGGGCCTCGGCTTGAACCCCATTCCCACGCCCGTGCAGGGGGGGGACGTCGTGTACGTGATGAGCGGCTACCGGGATCCGAAACTCCTGGCCATCCGGCTCGGCCGGACGGGCGATCTCACGGGCACGGATGCCGTGCTCTGGGAAGCGACGCGCGGCCTGTCCTACACGGCGTCGCCGGTGCTGCACGACGAGATTCTCTATCTGCTGACCGACAACGGCCAGTTGAGCGCGTTGGACGCGAAATCCGGTACGCCGCACTATCAGCAGCAGCGCCTGCCCAAGCCGTACAACTTCAAGGCCTCACCGATCGCCGTCAACGGCCGGCTGTATCTCGCCTCCGAGGAAGAGGACGTCCTGGTTGTCAGGGCGGGACCCGCGTACGAGGTGCTCGCGACGAACACGCTGCAGGGCCAGTCCTTCATCGCGACACCAGTGGTGGCCGCGGGCGACCTGTACCTGCGCAGCCGCACGCATCTGTTCAGGATCGCCCGGCAGGCGAAATGACTCAGGCTGCGGCGGCGCGCGACACGAGTCCGGCGTCGGCCGGCCTGTTTCGACTCGCCCTCGCCAACATCCAGTCTCCGGCAACGCCGGAGGAGTCGGTGACGCTCGCCGAACAGGCGATCGCCCAGGCGTCGGCCGAGCGAGCCGATATCACCTGCTTCCCCGAATGCTTCGTTCCCGGCTACAGGGCCACCGGTAAGCGCGTGCCGCCGCCCGACCAGGCGTTCCTCGAGCGTGCGTGGTCCACCATTGCGGCGGCCGCCGCAAAGGCGCAACTGACGGTCGTGCTCGGCACCGAACGCGTTGTCAACGAGGGGCTGTTGATCTCGGCGCTGGTCATCAACGGAGACGGGACGATCGCCGGTTTTCAGGACAAGGTCCAGCTCGACCCTTCGGAGGAGGGGACCTATACGGCGGGATCCGGACGACGTATGTTCCACGCCGGACCCCTGACGTTCGGCGTGGCGATCTGCCACGAGGGCTGGCGCTACCCCGAAACCGTGCGCTGGGCGGCCCGTCATGGCGCACACGTCGTGTTCCACCCGCATTTTCACGAAGCCGAGGCCGGCGGGTACCAGCCCACGACATTCGCGGATCCGGCCAACTCCTTCCACGAGAAGGCGGCGCTCTGCCGCGCCGCCGAGAACACGGTCTTCTTCGCCACGGTGAATTGCGCACGCCCCGGGTCGCCGACGACCTCGGCGGTCGTGCGGCCCGATGGAACGCTGGCGGCGTATCAACCCTACGGCAAGCGCGGGTTGCTCATCGTGGACATCGACATCAGCGCCGCGACGGGCCTTCTCGCGGAGCGTTTCAAGTCCCTGTAGCTATCCGCTGCCGCTCTTATCGGGCCACCGACTCCGCGCGCAACAGCGGCGCCAGCTCCGGCGCCGCCCGGCGCAGCGCCTCCGCGACCATGCGCGCGACGACCACGCTCCCCTTCGCGTTCAAGTGTGTCCGGTCCACCTGCCCGCTGTCGTCTCGCGGACTGAGATCCGCCCACACCTCGTCGCCCGCGTGCTCGGCATCCGCGAGACTGAGCGCGTGGAGATCGATGAGCGGCACCTGCTTCTCGGCCGCCAGCCGGCGGACGGCCTCTACGTAGGGCGTCTGTGTGGTCCGCACGGTGCCGTCGTCATTGAACAGGCGGCGCACGAGAGACGTCACCAGGACGGGCTTCGCGCCGATCGCTCGCGCCTCGTCCACGAACCGGGTCATGTTGCTGCGGTACGTGGTCTGGGGATCCGTCTCCCGCTCGGCCCCCTTTCCAGGCTCATCGTTGTGGCCGAACTGAATGAGGTAGTACTGACCCCGTTGCGCCAGCGCGTCGGCCCAGCGTCCTTCGGCGATGAAGCTCCTGGAGCTTCGGCCGTTGGCGGCGGCATTGATGACGTCCACGGTGGGCGCCACGAGTTGCCGAAACCCGCCACCCCAGCCCGAGTCGTCCGTCACGGTGGAGTCGCCGACAAGCACGATGCGCGTGCGGGGAGGGCCGTCCTGCGCGCGTGGGTACGCCGCCATCGACGTCGCGCCAATGCTGGCGGCGAGGAGGAGGGCAGGCATGCGCCGGGACCGTATGGCATTCATCGCGTGAGCATATCGTCCTTCGTCCCGCCAGTTCCATGACGGCGACGAGTCGGACCAGCTAAAATCCTGCTGGTCGGCCCACATGAAACCCAGGCCCGGAATCCCGGACGACATCGAAGAGTACCGCGACGAACG
>JALZOC010000128.1:0-1190 GCA_030857365.1 Acidobacteriota bacterium | reverse complement strand
GGGCGAGGACGATTCCGCCAAATGGTGGGGCATTCATCGCGTGAGCATATCGCCCTTCCTCCCGCCAGTGTCATCGCGACGCAGGCGGGGCCCACTGGTATCCTGAGGTTCACGCATGAAACCCCGGCCCCGAATCCCGGAGGAGATCGAAGAGTACCGCGACGAACGCTGGCGTCGCGAGGCGACGCGCCAGGTCGAGACGCCGCTGGACGCGGAACGCTTCATCGAGCAGGTCGGCTTCGCCGCGTGCCTGACCGATTCCCGTCGCCCGGGCCCCTCGTTGTACGTCGCGGTCTGCGGCCGGCGGGACGCCGTGATGCCCCGCAACGTGCAGAAGGACTCTGAGGCGTCGCTCACCTGGCGCTTGAAAGACGAGATCGTGCGCCGGGGCAGGATCTACTACGGCAAACTCGCCCGCGGCAAGACCATGTTCGTGGCGCCCCGCATGATCCCCTTTTTCCACGCCCTCTGGGGGGTCCGCCGAGCGGCGGAGAAGGCGCGCCTGAGCCCGAACGCTCGAGCGATCCTGCAGGTGCTGCGCAAGGAGTGGGAGATGAGCACGGCGGACCTGCGCGACGAGTCCGGGGTGAAGGATAGCAAGGCGTTCACGAACGGCCTCGATGAGCTCCAGGCCGCCATGATCGTGGTGCCGAGCGACGTGTTCTACCGGCCGAAGTTCACCTACGTGTGGACGCTCGCCGTGGGACGGTTTCCCGACGCGCTCCGGCGCCGCGTGAGCCCGGACACGGGTCGTCGCGAAATCGCCCGCTGCTTCCTGGCTGGCGCGGGAATGACGATCCCTGGCGAGATGGCCCGGGTCACAGGGCTGCCGCGGCCGGAGGCCGGACGCGGCAACCATGCGCTGGTCGCGGAAGGGTACGCAACCAGGGCTGCCCCCGGCGTGTATCGGCTGGCCGCTCGCCCGGCGCGACATGATGTCCGACGCACCTGAGAAGCCCGCCCGGCGCCGCCGTTATCAGGGCTCGCACCCGCGGACGTTCCATGAAAAATACAAGGAACTGAACCCGGCGCGCTACACGGACGAGGCGCGAAAAATCCTGGCGGCCGGGAAGACCCCGGCGGGCACCCATCGCCCCATCATGGTGGAGGAGATCCTCGAGGTGCTGGCGCCACAGCCAGGCGACTTCGCCGTCGACGCCACGCTCGGCTACGGAGGCCATGCCGCCGCA
>JALZOC010000799.1 GCA_030857365.1 Acidobacteriota bacterium | reverse complement strand
CGCCTGCTTGATCGTCTCGATATCGGCCAGCGCCAGCGCACAGTTGCTCAGAAATTGTGGCAGGCGCTTGGTGTAGAGCAGGAGGGCGTTGGAGATCAGCGGCGGCCCGTTCAGGTAGAGCGTGTAGTTCGCACCATCGAACTGCACGGTGGCCACGGCGCCCCGGGACGCCATCCCGTCCCGCGCCAGGGTTTGATTGAACCAGTGCAGAATCGTGTTCTCGAGCGTTTCGCTGCTCCCCGGGATGTTGGGGTACGCGAACAGCGCGGCGAGGTTCGCAGCGGTGCCTAACGGGATCGTGAAGACCAGCATGGGGGAGCTCGTCCCTTGAGTGCTCATGCGTGTGCCCGGATGAGGTCGACCGCGCGCTCTCCGATCATGATCGACGGAGCATTGGTGTTGCCGCTCGTGATGGTGGGCATGATCGAGGCGTCGGCCACGCGCAGGCCCTGCACGCCGTGCACGCGCAGCGTGCCGTCCACGACGGCGAGCGCGTCGGGGCCCATCTTGCAGCTCCCGGCCGGATGGAAGTAGGTGGTCGCGCCGTTGCGCACGAAGTCTTCCATGGCTGCGCGCCCGAGGTTGCCGGGCATCAGCTCGCGCCGTCTGAGCTTGTCGAACGCCCGGGCGGCGCCCACCTCCCGGCAGAGCTCCACCGCGGCGACGAGGGCATCGACATCGGCGCGACTCTCCAGAAAGTTGATGTCGATGCGCGGGTGGACCGCCGGATCCGTCGACGCCAGGGTCACGCTGCCCCGGCTGCCGGGACGCACCACGCTCGGCGCGAGTGTGTAGGCGTTTGGTGTGAGGCGGTCCGCCAGCGCGGCCGTCGCAAACGGAAACTCGATCAGGACTGGTTGGGTGTCTGGCACGAGCATCGACGCCGACGACTTCCACCACCACGTTGTCTCCGCGCCGTTGTTCACGAGCGGCGGCAGCTCTCCGATGGCCTCGTACGCGACGCCGCCCACCAGGGTGTGGTCCTGCAGGTTGAGCCCCACGCCGGGAAGGTCCGCGATCACGGGAAGTCCGAGGCGGCGAAGGTCCGCCGCCGGCCCGACGCCGGACAGCAGCAGGAGGCGAGGCGATCCGATCGCACCCGCACAGACGATCACCTCACGAGACGCGCGAGCGCGCGACCCGGCTCCCCCGGCGAGGTACTCCACGCCCGTGCACGTCGAACCGTCGAACGACAGGTGTTGGACGTCAGCGTCCATCACCAGCGTCAGATTCGGCCTGCCTAACGCCGGCCGCAGATACGCCGACGCGACGCTGAATCGGCGGCCATCCTTGATCGTGAGGTTGAAATAACCGATGCCCTCCATGCACGGCCCGTTGAGGTCCTCGATCACCCGCAGGCCAACCTCGCCACCGGCTTCGCGGCATGCAGCGGCGAGCAAACCCACCTCGGTCGGCGGCGCGACGTGCATGGGGCCGCCCACACCGCGCAGATCGCTCGCCGGTCCCTGCCAGTCCTCGATGCGCTTGAATACCGGGAGGACGCTCTGCCAGTCCCATCCCGTATTCCCCTGGTAGGCCCAGTGATCGTAGTCGGCGGGATGCCCTCGCACCCAGGCGCTGGCGTTGTGGCTGTGACAACCACCGAGCATCCGCGCCCGCGGGCAGTGATCGACCCGGTTGTTGGCGTGCCGCATGGGAGCCGTCCTGTAGCCCCAATCGAGCGGGCCTTGCAGGAGCGCCGGCCATCTGGTCGGATCCGCTACGTCCGCGTGGTCGTCGGTACCGCCGGCTTCGATCAGAAGCACCCGGACTTCTGGATCCTCGGACAGCCGCGATGCAACCACGCAGCCAGCCGACCCCGCGCCGACGACGACATAGTCGAACGTCTCCATCGAACACTCCGCCTGGGGGAACTCTTCGCCGTCGCCGGTGCGCTCGCCCCTTGCTGCGGTGAGCCCAGGCGTGGCAGCAGAAACTACGAGCCGGCGACCTCGGCGGAAGGAGTGCGCCCGCCTGATCCGATAACGGCGACTACTCCGGTAACGTCATGCGCGTGAGGGCGGTGGCGAAGCGCGAGTCGTTACGCATGTCGGCTGGCCACGGCAGCACCCTGAGCCGGACCAGATCGCTCACCCGCTCGTCGAATGCACGATCGAGCCACTTGAAGGCGGCCTCGATTTCGAGGAGGCCGGCGTGGCACATCGCCCGGTCCAGCGGCGACACGAACTGCGTTTCCGCTGCCGCCTCCAGGGTTGCGAGTGCCTCACGCGCGATGCCGGGCCTGTGAAAGTGGCCAGCGGCCAGGCCGAGAAAGCCGAGCCCGACCGATCTGTCGG
>JALZOC010000798.1 GCA_030857365.1 Acidobacteriota bacterium | reverse complement strand
GGCGTAGGTCGGGCACCGTTCCGCGCACAGGCCGCAGTGGAGGCACACGTTTTCGTCCTTCGCCATGACCCGCCCGGTCTGCTCGAGCGGACCCGACGCGAAGAGCGGCTGTTCGGTGTTGAGCGCGGGCGTCAGGAACCGGTTGCGCAGCTCCGGCTCCTCGGCCGCGGGCGTGATTGTCAGGCAGTCCACAGGGCAGATATCGACGCAGGCGTCGCATTCGATGCACAGTGAATCGACGAAGTGGGTCTCGACGTCGCAATTGAGGCAGCGCTCGACTTCGGCGCGCGTCTGCTCCGCCGTAAACCCCTTCTCGACCTCCGTCGTCATGCTCTCGAACCGCACCGGCAGATCGACGTGCTGCATCTTCTGCCGCTGGTGCGTGCTGTAGTCGTTGCTGTAGGCCCACTCGTGAAGGCCCATCTTGGTGCTCGCGAGCGTCATCCCCTGCGCGGGCCGTTCAGTGACCGGGATGCCCTGGCAGTAGTTGTGAATCGAGATGGCCGCCTGGTGCCCCTGCTCCACCGCCCAGATGATGTTCGCCGGGCCGAACGCCGCATCGCCCCCGAAGAAGACGCCCGGCCGCGTCGACATGAACGTCGTCTTGTCGACGACCGGCATGTCCCACTTGCCGAAGTCGAGGCCGATGTCCCGCTCGATCCAGGGGAACGCGTTGTCCTGGCCGACCGCCAGCACCACCGAATCACAGGGGATGATCTCCCGACCGATCACATCCTGCTTGAGGCCCGAGGCGGTCTCCTCCGACCGGAACCGATCGAACTCCATCCCCGTCAGCGTGCCGTTCTCGACAATGAAGCGCACCGGCTGCAGGTTCTCGAGGATCTCGACCCCTTCTTCCTCCGCATCCTCGAGCTCCCACGGGGACGCCTTGAAATACCTGCGCGTCTTGCGCGCGATCACCTTCACGTCGGTGGCCCCCAGCCGCTTGGCGGACCGGCAGCAGTCCATCGCGGTGTTCCCGACGCCGATGATGAGCACGCGCTTCCCGACCGAATCGATATGCCCGAAGTGAATCGACTCGAGCCAGTCGATGCCGATGAAGATCTGGTCGCTCTCGTGCCGGCCGGGCACGTCGAGCTCCTTGCCTTTGGGTGCACCGCTGCCGACGAACACCGAGTCGAACCCGCCGGTGTCGACGAGCGCCTTCAGGCTCGAGACGGGCGTGTTGTACCGCACGTCCACGCCCATGTCGACGATGTAGCCGATTTCCTCGTCCAGGACCTGCTCGGGCAGCCGGAAGGCCGGGATGTTGATGCGCATCAGGCCGCCGGGCCGCGGCTGCTTCTCGAAAATCGTGACCTCGTATCCGAGCGGCATCAGGTCGTTCGCCACGGTCAGAGACGCCGGGCCGGCGCCCACGAGCGCCACCTTCTTGCCGTTCTTGAGTGCGGGGGCCGTAGGGAGGAGGTGCTTGACCTCACCGCGGTGGTCCGCCGCGACGCGCTTCAACCGGCAGATCGCGACAGGCTTGCCGTCCACCCGGCCGCGGCGGCACGCCGGCTCGCACGGGCGGTCGCACGTGCGCCCCAGAATCCCGGGAAACACGTTGGATTCGCGGTTGACGAGATACGCCTCGGTGAACTTCCCCTGTGCGATCAGCCGGATGTACTCCGGGACGTTCGTGTGCGCCGGACACGCCCACTGGCAGTCCACGACCCGGTGGTAGTAATCAGGGTTCCCGACGTTCGTTGGGTGCATTGGCGACGATATTATAGGAGATCGCCGCCAAATCATTGAACGGAAAGGTGCTCCCCCGCTCCCTACTGCACCACTTTGGCGACGAAGTACGTCAGTTTCGTGCCCGGGTCGAGCTTCATCTGGTGGGGCACCTGAGCGGGAATGTGGAGCACGTCCCCCGGGCCCAGCCGGACCTCCGTGCCACCTTTGATAGACGGACCGCGCATTTCTCCCGGGGCCGTGGTCTTCGCGTCCACGATCGTGCCCCCGTGGACCATGGTCACCTCTCCCACCGAGATCACCATGATGTCGGCATCCTTCTCGTGCCATTCCGCGATGCCGGAACCCTCACGGTGCGCCACCATGAACCTGCGATTCCCCTCGGTCAGCACGATTTCACTGGCCACCTTCTGGGCGTCGAGCTTCTTCGCCAGCCCCTTCCCCCGGTCGGCGATTTCGGTTGCTTTCCACACGCGGAGGGCGCCTGGCGCCACCTGCGCCGCGCGAGCGGTCTGCGGCGCACCCGTGGTCCCGGCCCCGCTCGTCGCCTGGCCTCCGCCTGCCGCCTGAGCCACGGCGGCGGAAAGCGCGATACCCGTCAG
>JALZOC010000127.1 GCA_030857365.1 Acidobacteriota bacterium | reverse complement strand
GTCTTCCACTGCGCCCCTGGGGCCGAAGCCCAGGTCGAGCCAGCAGGGAGACTGGTGTATCGTGCTGCGCGTGGGAGACATCACACGACGGCAGCTCCTCGCCGGAGCAGTCGGCCTCGGGGGACCCGCGCTGATTCTCGGCCGCTCGCGGCCCGGCGGCTTCATCGCATTCGACGACGGTGCCGATGGCCGAACTCCGATCAACGGCGTGGATGCCGGCGACGCAACGCCCGTGGGCTGCGCCGATCCGTTCGCCGGAGGCGTATTGCTCGGGACCGTTCCTTTCACGGAAGAGGGTGGACCGCTCAACGTCGCCTTCGGCTCGGGCCTCGACGGCCGCCTCTATACCGATTTGTCTTCGCTCGCCCCGGGCGACCTCGTCACGCCAGAGGAGCGCTACTACATCCGGACCCGCTACCCCGACCTTCTCCATCGGAGCGCACCGTGGAAGATCGCGGTCGACGGCCATGTGCACATGCCGGTCAGTCTGACGCTCGAGATGCTCGCTCCGAAGGTGAATCCTTCGCTTGGGCCCTTCGTGATGGAATGCTCCGGGAACGGCGCGTTCGCGGCGTTCGGCATGCTCTCGGCGGCGCGCTGGTCCGGCGTGCCCATCGCCGACGTGCTCGCGATGGCCGGCGTGCTGCCTCAGGCGACCCGGGTGCTCGTGTCGGGCTTCGACAGCTACTCGCGGCCCCGCTCGGGCACCTCGACGGCGGGAGCGAGCTGGATCTTCACGGTCGCGGAGCTCGAGGAGGCCGGCGCGTTCCTCGCGACCGAGATGAACGGCGTGCCGTTGTCCTTCGATCACGGCTTTCCGGTCCGCCTCATGGTGCCGAACTGGTACGGATGCACGTGCATCAAGTGGGTCGACGCGATCAGGCTGGTCGACGACGACGCAGCTGCGACGTCGCAGATGCAGGAGTTCGCATCTCGCACGCACCAGGACGGCGTGCCTGCGCTCGCGCGCGACTACAAACCCGCGACGATAGATCAGGCGGCGATGCCCGTCCGGATTGAAAAATGGCGCGTCGCGGACGAGATTGTGTATCGAGTCGTCGGGCTCATGTGGGGCGGCTATCGCGTCACGGACAAACTCTCGATCCGCTTCACCTCGGGTCAGCCCTACTCGCCTGTCGACGTGTGCCCGAAGCCGACCACGAACCAGACGTGGACGATCTGGTCGCACGCCTGGCGGCCGAGCAAGGCCGGCTCCTACGCGATCGGCCTCGGGATCGACGATCGTTCGATTCCGACCAGGCGGCTCGATGCCGGCTTCTACCAACGGACGATCGACATCACCGAGATCTGAGTACCACTCTGCAGCGCGTGACATCGACGACGCTCCGACCTTCCATGCCCGCTTCCTCCGCGCACTGCAGGACGGCCGAGTTACCGAGCCATCCGAAGGCATTCCGACGCGTCTGGCCTGTGGCGCCGCCCGTCGCATGTGAGATATCCTCATGGATGAAAGCTGAAAGCAGGCGCCAAGGATCTCGCGCCTCCTGCAGAACTGCAGGCCTTGTTTGCGTGGAGGAAGTGATGGCTGCCGTGACGTACCGGGCCGGCCTGCGGACTGCGTTGGTCGTCACAGCCCTGTCGCTGGGCATACCTGTTTCCCCCGCCAGCCCGCAGGGCACGGCGTGGGACTCGATCGCGCCGTTGTTCGAGGTGCCGGACCGCTTTGCCCGCCAATTCGGCCCCTATCGCTCCCCTCTGCTCTTCCCCGACGGCACACCGGTGCGCACCGCGGCCGACTGGGAGCGCCGCCGGCAGCAGCTTCTGGCGGAGTGGCACGACCTGATGGGGCCGTGGCCGCCGGTGCTGACCGGTGCGCGGATCGAGGTGCTCGGCGACAGCCGCCGCGAGACCTTCACCCAACGACGTGTCCGTCTGGAGATCGCGCCCCGCCAGCGCACGGAAGGCTGGCTGCTCGTGCCAGACGGGACGGGCCCTTTCCCCGCAGTGTTCGTGCCGTTCTACGAACCGGAGACGAGCGTCGGGCTCAAAGACTCGGTAGAACGCGATTTCGCGCGCCAGCTGACGCGGGCCGGGTTCGTCACGCTGTCCATCGGCACGCCTGCTGGTGACGCGTGGATGCCGGATCGCGCCGGCATCGCCGCGCAGCCGCTGTCGTACTACGCGTACGTCGCAGCGAATGCGTGGACTGCATTGGCGGCACTCCCCGACGTCGACGCCGCGCGCATCGGCGTCGTCGGCCACAGTTACGGCGGCAAGTGGTCGATGTTTGCCGGCGCCTTGTGGGATCGCTTCGCGGCTGTGGCGACGAGCGATCCGGGGATCGTGTTCGACGAAACCCGGTCCAACGTGAACTACTGGGAGCCTTGGTACCTTGGCTTCGATCCGCAGGCGCAGCGTCCAAAGCGCGGCCTGCCGAGTGCCGACAATCCGCGCACGGGTCCGTACAAGACGATGATCGAGAGGGGGCGCGACCTGCATGAGCTCCATGCCCTCATTGCGCCCCGTCCGTTTTTCGTCAGCGCCGGGTCCGAAGATCCGCCGGAACGCTGGATGGCGCTGGACCACGCGGTGGCGGTCAACCGCCTGCTCGGCTTCAGCAATCGAGTGGGAATGGCGAACCGCCCGACACACGCGCCCACGCCCGAGTCCAACGCGCAACTCGTGGCATTCTTCACGCACTTCCTGAAGCCGCCTGCCGTTCCTGGGCAGGCCGCTCCACGACGCTGACGCTTCGGAGCGGCCCCAGGACGCGCAGAGGGCCCCCCGCGTGACTCGAGCAGTGGCGCCCTCGCCGGCAGCTGTTCGCACGTCCTGCGTGACGAAGCGTTGAAGGGTCCGCGACTGAACGCATATGAGCATGGCCTTGTTCGCGTTGTCCGTGGCGTGGATGCTCAGCTTCCAGGCACAACCCGGTGAATTGGGTCGGATCCACTTTCCGACGTCCGGGCCGGCCGACGCGCAGCAGCACTTCGAACGCGGCGTCCTCTTCCTCCACAGCTTCGAATACCGCGACGCCCGTGAGCAGTTTCTCGCCGCCCAGAAACTGGCACCGTCCTTTGCGATGGCCTATTGGGGCGAGGCCATGACGTATAACGAGCCCGTCTGGTTCGCACAGGACCTCGACTCCGCGCGCTCTGTTCTGAAGCGCCTCCCGGTGACGGCCCCCACCGAGCGAGAGCGGGCGTACGTGCAGGCTCTCGAGGCTCTCTATGGAGACGGCACGAAGGAAGACCGGGACTTCGAGTACGCAACCGCCATGCGCCGCCTGCATGAGAATTATCCCGATGATTACGAAGCCGCGGCCTTCTATGCCCTCTCGCTGATCGGAACCTGCCACCGTGGAAGGGACTTCCGGACTTACATGAAGGCGGCGGCGGTCGCCGAGGGTGTTCTGCAGAAGACTCCAGAGCATCCGGGAGCGCTGCACTATGCGATCCACGCGTACGACGATCCTGTTCACGCGCCCCTGGGCCTCCGGGCAGCGCGCGTCTACGCGAACGTCGCGCCGGCGGCTGCCCATGCCACGCACATGCCTTCTCACATCTTCATCGCAATGGGTATGTGGGACGACGCTGCACGGTCGAACGAAGCCTCCTGGAAAGCGTCGCAGAACAGGCAGCCGATGGACTCGGGCGGATACCATGCGCTCTGGTGGCTCCAGTATGCGTATTTGCAGCAGGGAAGGTTTGCCGACGCGCGGCGGGTTCTTGAAGCGGCGGAAAAGATGGCAGGAGCCCAGCCGCCGCTGCTCCTCCGGTTCCATCTGGTGCAGATGCGTGCCCTGCATTCCATAGAAACCGGCGAGACCTACAAGGCCGCCGTCGACACATCCGGCCTCGACTTACCGGCGCGGGCGGCCCATTACTTCGCGGCTGGCTCCGATGCGCTGAACCGTGGCCGTCGTCAGGATGCCGAGCAGTCCCTGGCAGCGCTCCGGGCCCTGAAGGGCTCGACCGCGGCTCACGATGTGCCTCATGGCCATGCCTCCCCTGGCGAGGTGCAGGCGGTCGCCATCATCGAACATCAACTCGGGGCGCTGCTGCTCATGGCGGATGGAAAGAGTAACGACGCGATCGAGCTCATGAAGCTGGCGGCTGCGGCGGAGGATGGAACGCCCTATGAGTTCGGGCCGCCGGTGCCTTCCAAGCCCGCGCATGAACTGCTGGGAGAAATTCTGCTGTCGCTGGGGCGCCCGGACGTCGCCCGTGTCCAGTTCGAGCTGGCGCTGCTGCGGGCGCCGAAGCGTGCCCTGTCGCTCCTGGGGCTCGCGCGGTCATTCGAGCAGAGCGGCAACACGGCTGCCGCCCGGGAGACTTACACCGAGCTGAAAACAATGTGGAGCAGGGCCGATCCGGAAATCCTGAACGCTCTTGAAGAAAGCAGGCGCCGGCCCTGAGGCGCAACTCATGGCCGGCGGATCGATCGATCAGAACACCAGGCGGAATCCGACCTGGAACTGACGTTCTTCACTGGCCGACGTGATCTCCCCGAAGCCGGTGCTGTTGACGTTGCCTGACGGATTGTTGAACTTCGGTGTGTTTGTCAAATTGAAGGCCTCGAGACGGAGCTCCAGCTTGGTTTCTTTCGTCAGCTGGAAGTTGCGGAACACGCTGAAATCCCAGTTGAACCGGCCTGGGCCGTACAACGAGTTGAACCCCGCCGTGCCGAAGCGGGCTTCGTTGACCGGGGCGAACGCCGTGGTGTCGAAGTACGGATTTCCGCGGCCGACACCGCCGAGAATGGCGACCTCCGGCTTGACCCGATCAGCCCGCTGCGTATTGCCGGGCGCATTCAGCGAGTTGCCGGACGCCGTCACGGAGAAGGGGCGTCCGCTCATGATGGCGATGATGCTGTTGGTCTGCCAGTTGCCGACGATCGTCGAGAGGATTCCACCGTCGTTGAGCCATTTCTGGTCCGGTCCAACCGGCAGCGTGAAGATGTTCGTAAACTGCAGGTTGTGCCGGCGATCGAGCCCGGTGGGCGAGCGATTCAGGTGGTAGTACTCCGGGATCATGATCCGCAGCGTCTGGTCGCTTCGATCGAGGCCGGACGTGCTGATGCTCTTCCCGAGCGTGTACGCCGCGGTGAACGAGTACCCTTGGGAAAACCGGCGCTGCACCATGGCCTGGAGCGAGTCGTAGCGGCTGTCGCCGATTGGACTGACTTCGCGCGTCGAGGCTGTTCGGCCGAACTGCTTGAACAGCTGTCGTCCAGCGTTGCCCTCGCCGACGTTCGCCCAGTTCAATTCGCGGTAGCCGAGCTGTCGCGTCTGGCGCGTGGCGACGTATCCCGCCTCTGCGACCCATCCGCCGAACAGCTCCCGTTGCACCGTGAGGTTCCACGAAGTGATGTAGCCGCGCTCCAGATCCAACGGCACGGTTTGCGCCGAGACGTTCAGCGGTATCGGGATGATTCCCTCTGCGAGACCGGGGGCATCGATGGGCGGAATGCCGTCCGAGAGTCGTGAAGCCGGCGCGAGGCTGTGCGGGGCCGGCACCACCAGTTCGCTCAGGACCGGATGATTGGTCCGCAACGCGCGAGCCAATGAGTACGGATCCCAGCTGATGCCGTATCCGCCTCGCACGACCATCTTGTCTGTTGCGCGAAACGCGAGCCCGAGGCGCGGCGCGAACATCGTCTTGCTGCTCTTCACGCCGAGGTCGTCGGGGACGGCGCCGACGCCGCCGATGTACATCTGATTGTTGTCGGGGTTGTACCGTTCGAAGCCGCGATCCGCGCGCGTCGGCATCGGGTAGTACTCCCAACGGACCCCATAGTTCAGCGTAAGCTTCGGGGAGGGCTGCCAGCGGTCCCGGGCGTAGAGGCTATAGCGCCACGTGCGCGTGGCGTACGGAAAGATGTTGAGCTGATTCTTGCCGACCTGGGTCGGCAGGCCGAGCAGGAAGGCGGCCATGGCGTTCGCCTGTGAATTGGTCTCGCTGGTCGTCGCGCAGCCTCCGCGGTTGTTGGGCACGAGACACGCCGCGGTCGGGCCCGTGCCGAAAACGAATCTCCCTCTCGCGCCCATCGACGCGCCACCCTGAAATTCCGGCTGGATATGGTTCATCTGCTCGGAGTTGATGTCGGTACCCCAGCGCAGCTCGTGAGTGCCATGGATCTTCGTGAAGTTGGATCGGAAGGAGTACTGGTTGTCGTTCCTGTAGTAAGGCGTCCAGGGCTCTTCGGTGCCGAACCCGGAATAGCCGCTCACGTCGAATCGTGGCCATCCGGTCTGAAACCGTTGGGGTCCATTGGTGCCGGGCAGACCCAGCAGGTCCAGACCGGAATTCTTCCCGATGCCGGGCTGCTCGACATTGGTGTTCTGACGAGTCCAGCCCCAGAACGCGTCCATCAACATCGTCGGCCCGAAGATGTAATTCGTTCCGACGCTCATTCTGTTGTTGTATCCCCATGTCTCGCCGGCGTTGCCCCCGCCTACACGCGGGCCGTCGATGAATCCCTCGCCGAATGCCGTTCTGTGTGTCGACCGATGGTGGGCATAGTTCCAGCTGAGGAACGTGTTGAGCCGATCCGACACGTGCCAGTTGATCTTGTTGTCCAGGGACGAGCGGTCGGCGTCGAACGGTTGGCTTACGAAGAAGTTGTTGGCTGTCGCGTTTTCCAGACCCGGCAGATTCGGAAGCGGTACCAGGGCCAGGATTTTGCGGGCAATGGGGTCGATCCGGCTCTCGGGAATCCGGTTGTTCGGGAAGGGCACGCGCCCAGATCCGTCGGGGTTTCCGGTCGCCGGATCGTAGATCACAGCCGTGACGTTCGAAAAATCACCGGCGCGCGCCGACGCCGGTGGAAGCGACAGAAAGCCACTTCCCGTCTCACGCTGATAAATACCGCCGAAGCTGCTGAAGAAGAACAGTTTGTTCCTGACGATTGGGCCGCCGATCGTTCCGCCGAGGCGATTCTGGGTGAACTGGCCCTTCGCCTCCCCGGCCGGCCGGAAGTACTCGCGCGCTTTCATGTGCTGGTTGTAGTGA
>JALZOC010000797.1 GCA_030857365.1 Acidobacteriota bacterium | reverse complement strand
ACCCAGAGAGCTGGAAGCTGGAAGCTGGCGGCTGGTAGCTGGCAGCTATATTTGTTATTTGCCAAACCGCTTGAACAGCAAGGCGGCGTTGGTGCCGCCGAATCCGAACGAGTTCGACAGCGCGAACTCAACCTTCGCGGCGCGCTTCGTGTTCGGCACGTAATCCAGGTCGCACTCGGGGTCCGGCGTTTCGTAGTTGATCGTGGGCGGAATGATCTGGTTCTTGATGGCCAGGACGGTAATGCCCGCCTCGAGTCCTCCGGCGGCGCCGAGGAGGTGTCCCGTCATCGACTTGGTGGACGAGATCGCGAGCTTCCTGGCGTGCTCGCCGAAGAGCCGCTTGATGGCCAGTGTTTCGAGCTTGTCGTTGAACGGGGTGGACGTGCCGTGCGCGTTGATGTAATCGACCTGCTGGGGCTGCACCCCGGCATGAGTGAGTGCGGCCTGCATGACGCGCATCCCGCCGTCGCCATCCTCGGACGGGGCGGTGATGTGAAAGGCGTCGGCAGACATGCCGTACCCGACCAGCTCGGCATAGATGGACGCGCCGCGCCGGGTTGCGAACTCCAGCTCCTCGAGAATGATCACGCCAGAGCCCTCGCCCATGACGAACCCTTCACGGTCGAGATCGAATGGACGGCTTGCCCGCTGAGGCTCGTCGTTGCGGGTCGACAGCGCCCGCATGGCCGCGAACCCGCCAACGCCCATTGGTGTAATCGCGGCCTCGGACCCTCCCGCAATCATCACGTCGGCGTCGTTCCGCTTGATGATCTCGAACGCATCCCCGATGGCATGGGCGGAGGCTGAACAGGCCGTGCAGGTGGCGGAATTCGGCCCCTTGGCCCCGAACCGGATGGAGACCTGACCCGCCGCCAGGTTGATGATCGAGGCCGGAATGAAGAACGGCGAAATGCGCCGAGGCCCCCCCTCGAGCAGCGCCTTGTGCTCGCGCTCGATGGTGGTGAAGCCGCCGATGCCGGAGGCGATGAAGACGCCCGTACGGGTCGCCATCTCCGCGCTCACCTTCAGCTTCGCATCGTCCATGGCGTACTGCGACGCGGCGATGGCGAGCTGAATGAAGATGTCCATCTTCTTGACATCTTTCTTGTCCACGAACTGGAGCGGGTCGAAGTTCTTGACCTCGCCGGCGATGCGCGCGGAAAACTGGGCCGCGTCGAACCGCGTGATCGGTCCGATGCCGCTCCGTCCGGCGCAGAGCGCTTCCCAGTTCGCCTCCGTCCCGATGCCGAGCGGCGACACGAGGCCGACACCGGTCACAACGACTCGCCTGCTCAATCCGCCTCCCCGCCTTACTTCTTCTTGCTGTGGGATTCGATGTACGCGACCGCTTCCTTCACGCGCGTGATCTTCTCGGCATCCTCGTCGGGGATCTCGATCCCGAACTCTTCCTCGAACGCCATCACCAGCTCCACCGTGTCGAGCGAGTCAGCCCCGAGATCGTCCACGAACGATGCGTCCGGAGTCACTTCCTCTTCGTCGACTCCAAGCTGCTCCACGATGATGCTCTTGACCTTGTCAGCAACCGCCATTCACCCCTCCATCCGCGGGTCCCTGCGGAACCTCGCGCTACGTGTACATCCCACCATTGACCGCCAGGACGTGCCCCGTAATATACGACGCCTCGTCCGACGCGAGAAAGCAGACCGCGGACGCAATGTCGTCCGGCGTACCCAGACGCCGCAGCGGAATCTTCGCCGCCCACTCGCCGCGCGCGCTCTCGGTAATCGCGCTCGTCATGTCCGTGTCCACCAGCCCCGGCGCCACGACGTTCACCGTGATGCCCCGCGACGCGACTTCCAGCGCCACGGCCTTGGCGAACCCGATGATCCCGGCCTTCGAAGCGGCGTAGTTGGCCTGGCCCGCGTTGCCGCTCTGCCCGACCACCGAGCTGATACAGACGATGCGGCCGCCGCGCTGCCGGATCATCGGCTTCAACACGGCCTGCGTGAGGGCGAACGCGCCGGTCAGGTTCGTCGCCAGCACGGCGTCCCAGTCCTCGCGCTTCATCCGCAGCATCAGCTGGTCGCGTGCGATCCCCGCGTTGTTGACGAGGATGTCGATCCGCTCGTGCCGCTCGAGCGTGGACGCGACAACCGCCGCCGCCGCGCCGGCCGCCGTCACGTCCAGCGCCACAGCCTCGGCGCGCCCGCCGGCCGCGACGATCTCCTCCGCCACCACTCGCGCGTTATCCCCCCTGGCCGCCGCCACGACATGCGCGCCCTGCGCGGCAAGCTGCCGTGCAATCGCCCGCCCGATGCCCGGCGACGCCCCGGTGACGAT
>JALZOC010000126.1 GCA_030857365.1 Acidobacteriota bacterium | reverse complement strand
GGCCCGAGACGCGCCTCTCGGGCCGGCGGGTGGTTCGAGGTGCGCCGGCGGGGATATACGTACCCAGCCTGGACGGCGATGCGCGAGGCGTCGAACTGCTCCTCCAGCGGCGGAGTCCAGCCGGCCTGTCCGGGTGGGTTTCGTATTCGTTCGGCCGGCTGAAGTACCGGGACCGCGGGACGGACGAGACGTTCTGGGGCAATCTGGATCAGCGGCATACGGCGAACGTGTACGTGTTCTACCGCCTGTCCGATCGCGTGAGCGTCAGCGGCAAACTGCGGGCCGGCAGCAACGTGCCCGCGCCCGGCTATTACGAGGAGCGCGATGGCGGTTACTTCGTGTCGGCGCTGCGCAACGCCGTTCGGGTGCCACCATATGCGCGTGTCGACCTGCGCGCGAACCGGACGTTCAACTGGTCCGGCAAGCGGCTGACCCTCTTCGGCGAAGTAATGAACGTGCTGAACCGCGACAACGTGCGATTCAAGCCGCCTGGCGTCAACACGCGAACCGCGCAGGTGAATGGCCTGTTCGAGTCGATGATCCCGATCGTCCCGTCGGCGGGGATCCTGATCGAGTTCTGAGCTGGAAGCGGCACTGCAGCTGTAGGACGGACGCGGGGACCTGGCATGACCATCGACCTGAACTGCGACGCCGGCGAGTCCGCTGCACGTCCGAATGCCCCCGACGCCGGCGCGATGGCGAGCATCACGTCGGCGAACGTGGCCTGCGGGCTCCACGCGGGGGACCCGACCCTGATGCGGCGGACCGTGCGGCTCGCGCGTGATGCGGGCGTCGCCGTGGGCGCGCATCCAGGGCTGTCCGACCGCGCCGGGTTCGGGCGCGTCGAGTCTCGCGCAAGTCCGGAGGAGGTCGAGGACCTGGTGCTCTATCAGATCGGGGCGCTCGCAGCCATTGCCTCGAGCGAAGGCGTGCCGCTCTCTCACGTCAAGGCGCACGGCGCCCTGTACAATATGGCGGCGCGCGATCGACCGCTCGCCGACGCTCTCGCGAGGGGGGTGCGCGCGTTCGATCCGTCGCTCGTGCTCTTCGGGATGGCAGGGTCCGCGATGCTGTCCGCGGGAGCCGCGGCAAGGCTGCGCGTGGCGGCCGAGGGGTTCGCGGACCGCACCTACGAGCCGGATGGAAGCCTGACCCCGCGGTCGCGGCCGGGGGCGATTCTTCACGATCCTGACGTCGTTGTCCCGCGGGCGGTCCGGATGGTCCTGGAGGGCGCGGTCGTTGCCACGGACGGCTCCGAAATCAGTCTGCGGATCGACACCGTTTGCATCCACGGCGACACGCCCGGCTCCGGGGAGCTTGCCAGGGCTGTGAGGCTCGGCCTCGAGCGCGCGGGCATTTCGGTTGCGCGTTTCCGTGGTTGACCAGGGCTGGGGCGGCTCCAGACGTCGGGCCTCTTCCCCCGACCGCTTGCCCCGACGCGGCGGGGGCGCCCTGTTGCGGGTGCGCGGTTTCCCTGTAAGATCGAAAAGTTCCCGCCGTCGAACAGGAGTTTTCCAGAATGCGAGTCGATAGACACCACCCCGGCAGTGGCCTGCCCGCGGCGGCCGCCCTGGCGCTTGCCGCAGCCCTTTGTTCACCCATGGGCCTTCGGGCGCAGGCCCCGCCTTCCGGGGCAGCAAAGCCACCTGCCGCGACGAGCCCCGCTCCGGCTGGCGCGAAGGAGCAGCCCTCCGCGGTGCTGCCGCCGGCGCGCGCGGTCATCGACCGTCATATCGAGGCCATCGGCGGCCGAAAAGCGGTGCTCGGGCATTCGTCGACGCACGCCACCGGCACCATGTCGATGCCGTCCAGCGGAGTATCGGGCTCTGTCGAGGTCTATGCGGCACGGCCCAACAAATCACTGGTGAAGATTACGCTTGGCGGGATCGGCGAAGTGCTCGAGGGGTTCGACGGCACCGTCGGGTGGAGCCTCTCGGCGATCACCGGCCCGATGCTCACCCTCGGCCGGGAGCTCGAGCAGAAGAAGTTCGATGCGGCCTACGACGCGGATCTGCACGACACGGCGCGATACAAGTCCATGCGAACGGTGGAGCAGACGACATTCGAAGGTCGCCCGTGCTACAAGGTGAGCCTCACCCACCTCGACGGGACAGAGGACGTCGAGTACTACGACGTCGAGACGCGCTTCAGGATTGCGACAGTCGCCACTCGCGAGTCCCCGATGGGGCCAGTCAAGGTCACGCTCTCGTACGGCGACTACAAGAAGTTCGGCGACCTGTTCGTGCCCACCACCATGAAGCAGGCCACCATGGGAGTGCAGCAGGTGCTCACGTTCACCACCGTGGAGTTCGACAAGGTGCCGCCGTCGGTGTTCGAGCCGCCGCCGGCCATCAAGGCCCTCATCAAGTGATGCGCTGCCGGGACGCGCTGACCGGGGCGGCCGTCCTGATCCTGACGTGCCTGACCGCGGCGCCATCCGCGCAGCTGCGGGAAGCGGCCGAGACCTTCGACGCCGCATGGACGATTGTTCGGGACTCCCATTTCGACCCGACGATGAACGGGGTCGACTGGGACGCCGTGCGCGCCGAGCTCGGTCCGCGTGCGGCCGCCGCAAGGACGACGACTGAGCTCCGCGGCATCATCAAAGACATGCTCGAGCGCCTCGGGCTCTCCCACTTCGCCCTCCTTCCGTCGACCGAGGACGTGCCCGGCGAGTCGATCGATCGCAGCGCCGACCCCGGGTTCGACGTCAGGCTCGTCGACCATCAGCTGCTCGTCACGCGCGTCGACGCCGGCGTCACGCAGGTGCATCCCGGGTGGCGGGTCCTCGAGATCGACGGCACACCGGTCGCCGAGCTGCTTCGCGCACTGCCCGGGCGGTCGGGCGAATCCCCGGCGGGGCGAGCGTCCGGCGCGCTCAGGATTGTCAAGGTCGAAGCATGGCGCATCGCCCAGACGCGGCTTCGAGGTCCTGCCGGGACGACGGTGAAGGTCGCGTTCGAGGATGGTCAGGCCCGCACGTTGACGCGCGGGCTCGCGCGGAGGCCGGACAATGGACAGGCCGTCACGATCGGGAACCTGCCGACGATGTTCGTGCGGGTGGAGAGCGCCAGGAGGCGGACGCCTGCCGGCCGTACGGCGGGGGTCATCGGTTTCAACGTCTGGATGCCGGCCGTCGACGCGCCCTTCCAGCGTGCGATTGACGAGTTCCGCACGGCTGACGGCATCGTCCTCGATCTGCGCGGCAATCCTGGCGGCCTGGCGGCGATGCTGATGGGGATCTCCGGGCACTTCGTCGGGGAGCGCACGACGCTTGGCGTGATGAAGACACGCGACCCGGAGCCGCTGCGATTCTTCGCCAACCCCCGCCTCGTGAGCGCGAAGGGGGAGCGCGTCGCGGCGTTCTCGGGGCCACTGGCCATTCTCGTCGACGCGCTGAGCGGAAGCGCATCCGAGTGCTTCACCGGCGGCCTGCAGTCAATCGGCCGGGCGCGGGTCTTCGGCCAGCCCTCGATGGGGCAGGCTTTGCCGGCGCTCTTCGATCGCCTGCCGAACGGGGACGTGCTGATTCACGCATATGGGGATTTCGTGACCGCCGACGGCACGCGGCTCGAAGGGCGGGGCGTGATCCCGGACGAAATCCAGGCCCTGCGGCGCGAGGAGCTTCTGGAGGGTCGGGATCGGCCGCTCGAGGCGGCGCTTGCATGGATCGACCGGATCAAGGCCGGCGCCCTTCCGCAAACTCCTTGATTCCGGGCACTTGTGGCGTTACTGTTGCGCTTGCGCCGGCGCGTGGGTTACAATCGGAGGACCTGCGCACGTGAAGTGCGTACCTGTTCGTGGCGATTCTGCGCCCAACGGTCTTTTTTCCAGCCATACACGGATAATTCGGGGGAATTAATGGAGCAGCGCCGGCTGCGACTCGGCGACATTCTGGATGACTACTGTCCGCGTGAGCGGCGGCTGACCAATCACGCCGTCGTCGCGATGATAGAGGAAGACGTGAAGCAGACGCGATGCATGACCTGCGACGCCGAGCACGTCTACAAGGGCGGGAAAGTCCCGAGGCGGCGGAAGAAGGACTCGCCGGCGGCACTCTACAAGGAAGTCCTCGCGGGGATGCCCGATGCGGAGGCGCCCGCCCCGGGTCCCGGCCACCTGTCGGAGGCGATCGCGGATGCATCCGACGAAGCGGAGCCTGCCGAGGGGCCGGTTCTGGTTCCACTCGCGGCACGTCCGGTGCCCGAGCCCGCGCGCCCGGCGTCTCAGAGCCGTCCTTCCGAGCCGGTCCCTCCGACAGCCGATGCGGACGCAACGAGCAACGAGCTCCCCGACGTCGAAGACGGCCCGGTACATCGTCCGCTCATTCGGGCGCAGCTCCCGCGCATCGAAGGGCACAAGGAAGAGCGCCGGCTGCCCGACTTCACCATTCGTCAGCCTGGCCGGGGCACCGGAAGCTTCCGCGGCGGCGAGGGGCGGCCAAGGCAGCAGCGGCCGGGTGGTCAGGGCGGTCAGGGCGGTCAGGGAAGCAACGCGGGCAACGGCAATCGTCCGCACGGGGGTCCCCGTTTTGCCGGCCCCCGGCCGGGCGGTCCCGGGCGCAGCCAGCCGGGACGCGGCGGATCGCCGGCGGGGTTTCGAGGCGCCGGTCAGCCACGGCAGGGCGGCCCGAAGAAGCGCTCGCGATAATCATTCGCCTGCGATTCCCGCTGCAATTTCCCGAAGGCCTCGGCTCGCCCGTCTTCTCTGCACGACGGCTCTCCGCGGCAGCACTTCCACGGGTTGTGCCGTGCCTCCTCGCACGCCACCTCCACCAATCCATGATTAAATCGGCAGACTGGAAGGTGTGCGCCGATGAGTGATCTGCAGGGGAAGACGGGTCTCGTCGTGGGGATCGCGAACAAGCGCTCGATCGCGTGGGCGATCGCGCAGGCAGCGTCGGCCGCGGGCGCCCGGCTGGCGGTCACGTATCAGGGTGAGCGGCTCGAGGAAAACGTGAGGGATCTCTCGGCCGGGCTCGAGCATCCGCTGATCCTTCCCTGCGACGTGACCGACGATGCGCAGATCGCGCACGTGTACTCAGAGATAGAGCGTGAGTTCGGCGGGCTTGATTTTCTCGTGCACGGCGCCGCGTTCGCGCGGCGCGAGGATCTCGACGGCCCGTTCTCCCAGACCTCGCGCGAAGGGTTCAAGCTCGCCCTGGACGTAAGCGCCTACTCGCTCATCGCGCTCGCCCGAGGGGCGGCACCGCTGATGGAGCGGCGCGGGGGCGGCAGCATCGTCACGCTCACCTACCTCGGAAGCGAGCGCGTCTTTTCCAACTACAAGGTCATGGGCGTGGCCAAGGCGGCGCTCGAGGCCTGCGTCAAGTACCTGGCGGCGGACCTCGGCCCGCAGGGCATCCGCGTGAACGCCATTTCGGCCGGACCGATCAAGACGCTCGCCGCCGCCGGCATCCCCGGCTTCAGCGCCATCCTGCAGCATTACCGGGATCGGGCGCCGCTGCGGCGTACCGTCGATACGAGCGAGATTGCGGATGTGGCGGTGTTTCTCCTGGGGCCCGGCAGTCGTGCCATCACAGCCGAAGTGCTGATGGCGGACGCGGGTTTTCATGCGACGGGGATGTGAGGGGCGCTTTCGGGGTTCCGGGTTCGGGGTTCCGGGTTCCGGGTTCGGGTTCCGGGTTCCGGGTTCGGGGTTCAGGTTCAAGGAAATAGAGACGCGATGACAAGGCTGAGAGTCGCGGTGGGGCTGCTGCTCGTCGTCACCCTGGGAGGACCTGTCCTCTCCGGGTGCGCGAAGGCCGGGGGCGGCGTGCGTCCCGGGGCGGCCGACGATGCAACCTTGACCACTCACGTGAAGACGGTCTTCATCAACGATCTGGAGGTGGGCGCGTTGACGATCGACGTCGAAACATCCAACGGGGTCGTCACGCTGTCTGGACGGGTTCACACGGGAGAGCAGGAGGCGCGGGCGATTGGGCTCGCACGCACGGTACCGGGGGTGACGGACGTCAAGTCAGCGCTCCAGATCCAGCCGTAGCGCGGGACCACAGGCTTTCGGACCGCGTGCGGCGACTCGCGCCCCGCGGCGCTTCGGCGTAAGATTTCGACGTGTCCGACCTCGTGCTGCGCGTGAGCAGCGTCCGCCGCGCCACGCCGGGCTCGCGCATCGTGCGGCTGGCGCTCGACGGAGTGCCGTTTCGGTATGCGGCGGGTCAGGTAGCGGCACTTGGCCCCGCGGGTGGCCCCGAGCGCGTTCCGTATTCGCTGGCTTCGGCCCCTGAAGACACCGTTCGGGAGGGGTACCTCGAATTCCTCACGAAAGTGGATGGAGGGGGACGTTGGGGCGCGCACTTCGCGCCCCTGCGGCGAGGGATGGCCCTGGCGGTGCGCGGTCCGTCCGGGTCGTTCGTGTTTCCGGAGCATCCGCGCGAACACCGGTTCCTGTTCATCGCGGGCGGAACGGGGATTGCGCCCATGCGCTCGATGATTCGCCATGCAATCCTCTCGGGCATCGACGGCCGGCTGCGGCTGCTCTACAGCGCCCGCACGCCGCACGATTTCGCCTTCCTCCCGGAACTGCGCGGGATGGCGCGACGGGGGGAACTGGACCTGGCGCTGGCCGCCACGCGCGAAGTGCGACCCCGGTGGCCCGGCGAGCGGGGGCGGATCGCCCCGGCGCAACTCGCGGGACTGCTCGACAATCCCGCGACGCTGTGCTTCGTCTGCGGCCCGGCCGCCATGGTCGCCGACGTCCCGCCAATGCTGCACGCCCTCGGGGTCGATCGACACAGGATCCGGCTCGAGGATTGGTAGGGCACGAGGACGCGGATCACGTCCCACGCGGCACGTGATTCCGTCAGATGATCCCGGCGGCGGCGCGCTGGATCTCGAGGTCGCTGACGGAGGGAAACGACGACAGGGGGACGGTATTGCGGCGCGGGCTGTCGTCCCGCTTGCGAGTCGCTTTGTCCTGATACATGCGGCTGTCCGCGGATGCGAGCAGCGCCTCGTACGAATTGCCGTCCTG
>JALZOC010000796.1 GCA_030857365.1 Acidobacteriota bacterium | reverse complement strand
GCTCGAGCTCGGGCGCTACGACGAGGCGTTCGACGTCTTCAAGGCCGGGCTGGACGAGGCGCCGGTCGCCGCGCCTGAGGCTCGCGTCAAGCCGGGGGCCGCGGCCTTCAACAACCTCGGCGTGTTGCTGATTCGCCGCGGCGCAACGGCGGAGACGGGCCCGGCGACGTTCTACCTCACGAAAGCCGCCGACGCGGATCCGGGGGACTCGGATTACCTGTTCAATCTGGGGTATGCCTACGCCCTCGAACGCAACTACCAGGGAGCGGTGTACTGGCTGCGGGAGGCGGTCCGGCGGAATCCGGCCGACGCGGACGCCCATTACGTCCTGGCCGCTGCGCTGCAGGCGTCGGGGAGCGCGACCGAGGCCGCCCGGGAGCAGGAGCTCGCGCGTCAGCTCTCGTCGCGATACGAGGCGCTCGACGGGCGCGCGGCGATGGACCGCCTCCAGGCGCCGGCCGGGCTCGAACGTGTCCGGATCGCACCGGATCGCACGAGCGCGCTCCGCCCGGAGCAGGCCATCGTGAACACCGCGCAGCGCGATCAGCGGGAGCTCGCGGCCTTCCACCTCGATCGCGGCCGGCGGCTCTACGAACGCGAGGAGGACCGGGAGGCGCTCACGGAGCTGCGCCGCGCGGTCTACCTCTCCCCGTACGAAGCGCAGGCGCACCTCCTCATCGGCCGCATCCTGCTGCGGGCGGGTCGTCCGCAGGAGGCGCTCGACGCCCTGAAGATCTCCATCTGGAGCGCTGATTCGGCCCCCGCCCGCGTCGCGCTGGCGGAGGCGTACCTCAAGCTCCAGAACGCCCCGGCTGCCCGCGTGGAAATCGAACGCGCTCTGAGCCTGGATCCGTCGTCGCCCGACGCACGTCGTATACTCGGCACGATCAAGTAGCACGTGCCACGTGCCACGGGCGACGTCCCGTGCGACGTGCGACTGCGGTGAAGGAGAGTGGCTTGCGGAAGAAGATCCTCGCGCCCATCGCGCTCGCCTTCGCGTTCGGCACCGCGCTGCTGCCGGTGGTTCGCGGACAGCAGGGCGGAGGCGTCTATACCGCGGAGGTCGACGGCATCATTCACCCGGTGGCGGCCGAGTACGTGCGGCAGGCGATCGCCCGCGCGGATGCCGCCGGAGCCGCGCTGCTCGTGATCACGCTGCGGACTCCCGGCGGCCTCGTCGACTCGACGCGCGACATCAACAACGCCATCATCCAGGCAAAAACGCCCGTCGCCGTCTTCGTCGGCCCTTCGGGCAACCGGGCCGCGTCGGCCGGCTTCCTCATCACCATTGCGGCCGACGTGGCGGCCATGGCGCCCGGCACGCACATCGGCGCTGCACACCCCGTCGGGGGGGACGGCGAGAAGATCGACGACACCATGAGGAAGAAGATGGCGTCGGATGTCGCCGCCTACGCGCGGACGCTCGCCACGCAGCGCAAGCGGAACGTCGGCCTCGTGGAACAGGCGGTGACCGAAAGCCGTTCCTTCACCGAGCAGGAAGCGCTCGGGGCGGTGCCTCCGCTGATCGATCTCGTGGCAAACGACGTCCCCGATCTGCTCCGCAAGCTCGACGGACGCACGGTGACGCGCTTCGACGGACGGGTGGAAACGCTGCGGACAGCCGGCGCCGCCACGACATTCGTCGGCATGACGTGGCAGCAGCGCGTGCTGAGCGCCGTCGCCCATCCGCAGGTCGCCTACCTCCTCCTGACGCTCGGCACGCTCGGTCTCACGATCGAGTTGTGGAGCCCCGGGGCCATCGTTCCCGGGGTCGTCGGCGGTATCTGCCTCCTGCTCGCCTTCTTCGCCTTCCAGGTGCTGCCGGTCAGCTACGCCGGTGTCCTGCTCATCATGTTCGGGCTTGCGCTCCTGGTGCTCGAGGTCAAGGTCGCGGGCTTCGGACTGCTGGCGACGGGCGGCATCATCTCGCTGCTCTTCGGCTCGCTGATGCTCATCGACTCCCCGCTGCCCGAGATGCAGGTGGGGCTCCGGCTGGTGCTCCCGGTCACGCTCGGCATGGCCTGCGTTCTTCTCTTCCTCGTGCGGCTCGCCGTGCGGGCGCAACGCGCCGCCCCGGTCACCGGGGCCTCCGGCATGGTCGGCGAGCTCGGACTGGCGCTGACGGCCATTCAGCCGGGGGGCACCGGCAGCGTGCGAACGCGCGGGGAAATCTGGAGCGCGACGGCCGCCGAGCGCATCGAAAGCGGCGCGCCCGTGCGGATTGCCGGCATCACCGGCCTGATGCTGCGCGTCCAGCCGGACTCGGAAACCCGGAACCGGGACCCTGAACCCGGAACCCGGAACC
>JALZOC010000795.1 GCA_030857365.1 Acidobacteriota bacterium | reverse complement strand
GGGCCATGCGGACGCCAACTTCGTGGGTGCGCTGCACGACGGCATACGCGGTCATGGCATAGACGCCCACCATGGACAAGGCCAGCGCGACGCCCGCAAACACGGCGAGCACCGCTCCCAGGAGCCGGTGCTGGAGCCGCGAATCCGACTGCAGTTCCTCGAGTGGCCTGACGTTGAACACGGTGACGTGCGGATCCAGTGAGGCGATCGCCCTGCGCAGCACCGGCGTCACCGTGACCGGATCTGGCAGCCCACCGACGATCAGCGCTGCTTCGGCGCCCCCATACGATCGCAGCGGCACATACACGACAGGGCCCGCGCCCGCGGCGACCCCCTGCCGGATCGTGGGTGATACGCCGACGACGGTGAGCCAGCCGGTGGCCGCGCTGGTGCCCCCCGGCTCACCCAGTCGGATGCGCTGGCCAATGGGATCCTCGTTCGGGAAGTAGGTCTCGGCAAAGCGCTGATTCACGATCGCCGCGTCTTGCCCGGGCATGCCGTCGGATCGCGTGAGCCCGCGTCCTCGCAGCAGACGCAGTCCCAGCGCCTCGAAGTAGCGCGCACCGACAAAGACGGTCGACACCGACGGCGACCTATCGCGATCGTCGACGGGGCGCCCGTTGATCGAGAGCGTTCGACGCGGTGCGCCGACGAACGGCCGCCTGCTGGCGATCGTGGTGAGCGGCCCTTCGGGAAGCACACTCACCCGATCGTCGAGGCTGGCCAGCAAGGTGGCGCGTTGCTCGGGGGTGGCGTACGTGTCAGGCAACCGCAGTTCGAGCGTCAGCACCCGCGACGCATCGATCACCCGATCGCTCCGATACAGGGCGAGGAAGCTGTGACCTAACAAACCGGCGCCCGCGAGGATGATGATCGTCAGCGCGAGCTGCGAGGCCAGCAGGCCCGCGGTCCAGCGTCGGACGCGTGGGGCCATGGCCGCGCGCCCCCCTTCCTTCATCAGGCCGAGGGCGTCGGTCTTCGACACGAACAGCGCGGGCGCCAGACCGGCCAGCAGGCTCGTGATCGCACACAGGGCCACGAGGACGAGCACTATGTGGCTATCCACGGTGAACCGCATCCAGTAGGGCACGTTGCGACCGAACGCCTCCGCGATGAACCGCACGCCGAACCGCGAGAGCCACAGTCCGAGGCCCCCGGCCGCACACGCCAGCAGAAGGCTTTCGACAAGGAGCTGGCGCACGAGCCGCCAGCGCGTGGCGCCCACTGACGCGCGGATGGCCATCTCTCTCGAGCGCCCGGCCGCTCGAGCCAGCAGCAGGTTCGCCACGTTCGCGCACGCGATCAGCAGGACGAACGCCGCCGTCGCGGCCAGCAACAGCGGCGGTCGCGTGTCGCCCAGGCGGCCGACCTGCTGCTCGCCGAATCGCACCGCCGTTGGGGCGATACCGGTGTTCGTCTCCGGATAGGTGTGGCCGAGCGTGGTGGCGATGGACCGTAGCTCCGCGCGCGCCTGCGCCGGGCTCCACCCGTCCGCGAGCCGTCCAAACACGTCAAGGGTACGGTCGTCGCGCGGCTGCGTCTCGATGCCGGTCAGTTGCGACAGCGGCTGCCACACCCCTTCCCGGTAGGGGAATTCGAACCCCTCCGCCATGACACCCACGACGGTTGCGGGCGCCCCGTTCACCACCACCACCCGTCCGACGACGGCAGGGTCGGCCCCATACCGGCTCACCCAGAGGCGATAACCGAGGACGACCACTGGTGGCGCTCCCTGGCGGTCATCAGCCGACACCACGCTTCGTCCCACGATCGCCCGCTCGCCGAGAATGCTGAAGGCGGCGGCGGAGACGTAGGCGCCCCCGAGGCTCTCAGGCGATTGGTCCGGGTCATTGAGGGTCATGGTCGCCGGGCGGAACGCCGCCAAGGCGGCGAAGGATTGGGACGCGCGGCGCACGTCTTGGAAATCCAGGAACGAGACGCCGCCGGGCCGACTGCTGGCGTCCCGAGTGCCCAGCGCCAGAACGCGCTCCGGGGCGGCGACTGGTAAGCCTCGAAAGTTGTAGCCGTTGATCACGGTGACGATCGTCGTCACGCCGGCGATGCCGAGCGCCAACGCGCCGACGGCCGAGACCGTGAACCAACGTTCCTTGGTCAGGAGCCGCAGGGCGAATCGAATGTCGTGCCCGGTGTCCTCCAACCAGCGCGTCCCGCGCGCGTCACGGCAGCGCTCCTTGATGTGATCCTCGCCGCCGAAGTCGAGCCGCGCACGGCGGCGCGCCTCAGGCGCGGGCACACCGGCGCGCATCAGGTCGTGTATGTGCCGCTCGAGGTGATCCTGGATCTCGGCGT
>JALZOC010000794.1 GCA_030857365.1 Acidobacteriota bacterium | reverse complement strand
TCCAGACTGCCGCGCCCGCGCCGATGCCGACCCTTCCCGAACTGCGCGTCATGACCGCCCGCTTCGCGCCAGCCGAGATCGGCGCCGATATCACCTCGCTGCCGGACGGGGAGCGGCGGGCGCTCGTCAAGCTCGTCGAGGCGGCCCGGCTGATGGACAGCCTGTTCCTCCGGCAGGTCTGGGCAGGCAATGACGCGATGCTGCAGGAGCTCGCGCGCGCGGCCATCACGAAGGGCTCTGCCACGGCGGACCCGCGCCAGGCGGAAGCGGAGGCGCGACTCCACTATTTCCTGATCAACAAGGGTCCCTGGTCCAGGCTCGACCACGACCGGCCCTTCATCCCGGGAGCGCCCCCGAAGCCGGAGTCAGCGAACTTCTACCCGGAAGGCGCGACCAGGGACAGTGTGCAGCGCTGGCTGGACACCCTCGGCGGAGAGGCCAGAACAGCCGCCAGCGGGTTTTTCACCGCCCTGCGGCACGCTCCTGCGGGCGCTTCGCCTGCCGCCGCGTCTGCCGGCCCGTTCACCGCCGTGCCCTACAGCGTCGAATACCAGCCGGAGCTCGCGCGGGCCGCGGCGCTGCTGCGCGAAGCCGCAGCCCTGACGGCACAACCCACGCTCGAGCGGTTCCTGACCACACGAGCGGACGCATTCCTCTCGAACGACTACTACGAGAGCGACGTGGCCTGGATGGAGCTCGACGCGTCCATCGACCCGACGATCGGTCCCTACGAAGTGTACGAAGACGAGTGGTTCAACTTCAAAGCGGCGTTCGAGGCGTTCATCACGATCCGCGACGAGGCGGAATCGAAGCGGCTGCAGGCCTTCTCGGCGCATCTGCAGGAGCTCGAAAACGCCCTCCCGATCGATCCGCAGTACCGGAACGCGCGGCTCGGCGCGCTCGCGCCCATCCGCGTCGTCAACGTGATCTTCACCGCGGGCGACGCGAACCGGGGTGTCCAGACCGCCGCGTTCAACCTGCCGAACGACGAGCGCGTGGTCAAGGAGAAGGGCACCAAGCGCGTCATGCTGAAGAACGTGCAGGACGCGAAGTTCAACCGCGTGCTCGTCCCCATCAGCAAGGTGGCGCTCTCGGCCGCCGATCAACGCCATCTGTCCTTCGAGGCGTTCTTCACGCACATTCTCATGCACGAACTGATGCACGGCCTGGGGCCGCACAACATCACCACGGGTGGGCGGGAGACGACCGTCCGGCAGGAGCTGAAAGAGACCTACAGCGCCATCGAAGAAGCGAAAGCGGATGTGTCGGGGCTCTGGGCGCTGCAGCAGCTCGCCGACCGGAAGATCCTCGATCCAGCGATCACCCGGACGATGTACACGACGTTTCTGGCGTCCGCGTTTCGCTCCATCCGGTTCGGCATCAACGAGGCTCACGGGCGCGGCATTGCCATCCAGCTGAACTACATGCTCGACGCCGGCGCCTTCAAGGTGATGCCCGGGGGCACGTTCGCGGTCGACGAGGCCAGGATCGGGGAAGCCGTCACGGCGCTCACACGCGAGATCATGACGCTCCAGGCGGAAGGCAGTTATCCCAAGGCGAAGGCGCTCATCGAGCGGCTGGGGAATGTCCGGCCGTCGGTTCAGAAGGTGCTCGACCGCCTGACGTCGGTGCCCGTGGACATCGAACCGAGGTTCACCACGGCAGAACGCCTGAGGTAGCACGCGAAAGAAAAGCACAGCAGCACGTCACCTCAACTACTGGCACGACCATTGCGAAACCGACGAGCCAGACGCGAGGTGCGACGTGAAAAAGTGTTCCGTGCTCGTCATCAAGATCAGCGCTCGCGAGACGCCTCACCGTCTCACGCTCGAAAAGGTCGGGTTCCGCGTGGTCGAGACGCGTGACTGGCCGCCGGACGACATCATTCCCGAGTTCGAAGTGGTAATCGTCATCCTCCGCCATATGCAGGCGGTTTCCATGCTGGCCGCGCGGCTGCGCGCCAAACCTCACTTCGGCCGGCGGATCCTCATCGCGGTGGCCCCGCAACCGACGCCCCCGGCAGAACGGCGCGCCGCCATCGGCTGCGGATTCGACGACGTGGTGAGCGAGGGAACCGATTCGCGACAGCTGGTCGCCCGCGTCCTCCGGAAGCTCCGTGCGCGTCCGGAACACCGGTGCTTCCTGCCGGATTTGAAGCGCCGCGCGGCATGAGCCGCGCTCCTGCTGAGCAGGGCTGTCTTCGGCGGCATTACCTTACTTCAGGGTTTGCACCGCGATGTCCGGCCGGTCGCTGATGATCCCGTCGACGCCCCAGCGGGCAAGCCGGCGGATGTCCATTGCGCCGTCGACGG
>JALZOC010000793.1 GCA_030857365.1 Acidobacteriota bacterium | reverse complement strand
TCGGCTGGAGCGACGGTGACCCTGATCTCCGAGGAGTTCGGATCCCCCATCCGCCTCAAGACGATCGTGGACACGCTCACCGCCAGCATCATCAAGCGGATGGCCGGCGGTCGCCGGGACGGGGTCGCCATCATCGCGGAGGGGGTCGTGCTCGACGTCGCCGAAGAGGATCTCGAGGGGCTCGCCGACGTGGAGCGCGACGCCCACGGCCACCTGCGGATCGCGGAGGTGAACCTCGGCGAGATTCTCAAGGCGCAGGTCACCGAGCGGCTCCGGACCTTCGGCATCAAGACCACGATTGCGGCGAAGAACATCGGCTACGAGCTCCGCTGCGCGGACCCGATTCCGTTCGACATGGAATACACCCGCGACCTCGGCTACTGCGCGGCGAAGTACCTCCTCGCGGGGGGCAACGCGGCGATGATTTCGATGCAGGGGGGACATTTCGTCCCCGTGCCGTTCGCCGAGATGATCGACGGCGCGACCGGCCGCACGGCGGTGCGGCTCGTGGATGTGACGTCGACGCGATATGCCATTGCGCGCCGCTACATGATCCGGCTCCGGCGGGACGACATCGAGGACCCGCACGAAGTCGCGCGGCTCGCCACGACGGCAAAGCTGACGGAAGAGCAATTTCGCCGCGAGTTCGAGTATCTTGTGGCTGCGGAGCCGCCGCCCCTCATGATGGACGAGCAGGGGGAGCGGGCCAGCACCTCCGCCGGCTGAGTCGGGCGTCCGGTAACGCGCGTCACCCTGGGGGTCAGCCATGCCGTGGATGCTCTGTTCCGTCGGCGTTCTCCAGCTCGTCCTGGCCGCTCCTCCCGGGTCCGCCGCCCCGCCGCAGGTTGCCCCTCAGGGCCGGACGGTCTATGTCACCGCTGTCGACAAGGCGGGCGCCGCCGCGCCCGGCCTCACGGCGGCCGACTTCCTCGTGAAGATCGGCGGCAAGGCCCGCGAGATCCTGCATGTCGAGCCCGCGACAGCCCCGCTCCGCATCGCCCTCATCGTGGACGACAACGGGTCGGGAATTTTCCGCTACCCTGTCGGCAAATTCATCGAGCGGCTGTTCGGCCGCGCGGAGTTCGCCATCAGCAAGGTCGCGGGACAGACACAGAGGATGGTCGACTACACGAGCGACGGCCGGGAGCTGAGCGAGGTCGTCGCCCTGCTCGGCCCGCGGCCCGAAACCGCGGACGGAGGGCAGCTGCTCGAAGGCATCGCCGAGACCGCGCGCGAGTTCGAGAAGCGGCGCGCCGCCCGCGGGATCATCGTGGCGCTGACCGTCGGCGGGGAAGAGCACAGCACGCTGCCGGCGCAGTACGTCCTCGACCAGCTCCGGAAGAGCGGCGCCGCGCTGCACGTGGTGTCCGTCTCGGCTTCGGCCGTGCGCTCGAGGGTCGCCGTCCAGAAGCCCGGGGCGCTGCTGGGGGAAAATCTCAGCCTCAGCGAAGTGCTGGGCGAGGGTCCGAAGCAGTCGGGCGGGAGCGCGAACGAGATCGTCGCCACGACCGGCGTGGTCAGCGGCCTGCAACAGCTCGCGCAGACGCTTCTCCACAGCCAGTATGCCGTGTCGTACTCGCAGCGCGACGGCGAGAAGCTGTCGGACAAGGTCAGCGTGTCGGTCAAGGTGCCCGGTATCCGGGTCGTAGCCCCCACACGCATTCCCGACAAGTAGACGACCTCCGAATCGGCAGCTCTTCGCTCTTCGCTGACCGCTGTCACCGCGGCGGCATCGCGGCGAACGTCCGGTCGATGTTGTCGATGAGCGCCAGCGTGGAGCGCACGCCTGCCTGCAGATAACGCTCCCCCGCTTCCGCATTCGACTTCCGCGCATCCCCCCAGGTGCCCGACTTGGTCGCCCAGTGCACGGATCCCGGATTGCTGAAGAAGAACGCGGAATGCACGGCGCCGATGTTCGGTACCGTGAACTCCGGGAACGGCGGGAACTCGGCATTCGCGTTGTCCAGGTCCACCAGTGCGGGATTGATCGCCATCACCGCGGAAGTTTCGGCGAGATTCGCGTGGAGGCCGTTCTTCAGCCCCGAGAACTCTGCGACTTCGGACTCCGTCAGCGCATCCCAGTAGTTGACCGGAAACGCCCTCACGCCTTTCGGCATCCGTTCGGCGGCGTTCGCGCAGGCGTAGGCGATCGCGTACGTGTTGTCGTAATGCCCGTTGAGAAAGACGATGCGCCTGAAGCCGGACGCCGCGAACGATGCGCACAGGTCCTCGATGAGCGCCATGAACGTCGGAATCCGGATGTGCACGAGCCCCGTGAATCCCACGTGAGGATACGACAGGGTGTAGGCGAG
>JALZOC010000792.1 GCA_030857365.1 Acidobacteriota bacterium | reverse complement strand
CGTGCATAGGTGCCGGTCGGTCTCCTGGCCACCCGCGATGTCGGCCATCCGCGCCGCGGTGATATCGAGCACCCGCGCGAGGCGGATGGCGTCGACGTCGCTCGGGGCGTACACGACGACCAAGACGTTGGACGTCCCCGCGGTCACCATGGTGCGGGCAGAGTCGGAGGTCGGGTTGCCAAACGGGCCGCGCTCATCCACGAGCGCAATGCGTCCAGCCACGTGCACCGTGTCCTTACGGATGCCGCCGTACTCTTCGCCGTCACGCCCGAGGCGCATGGTGATGGCGCCCGTGATGTGCTGGCGGTCATACAGTCCGTAGGGCAGCTGAAACTCCACCGAGCACCAGTTGATGATATCGACGAGCGAGTTGACGCGCGGCAGGTGCTGCCCCTTGCGGACCCTCCGCAGCAGTGCCTCATTCGAAGGCCGTGTCCTGGTTGGGTCGATACCGACTCGCTTGTACATTGTCCGAACGGATACTGACTCTTCTGGTGGACGTTCGCAAACCCTGTTTTCGGCCTCGGCCAGCAATGCGTCGAGCCGGGGCTCGCGCTCGATGACGGTCACGCCATCGATCCACAGCAGACCGGGACCTACGATGTGGACTAACTCCGCCCCCCGCAAGAACACTCGCTCCGATTCTAGCCGGACTCGCCCGCCGCGCGGCTGAGCCGGGCCAAGAAGGCGAGTCCCGCATAGAATCAACAGTGAATGATCGACTTCATCCTGAATTTCGACGCGCACTTGACAGGGTTCGTTCAAAACTACGGCACACTCACCTACGGCATCCTCTTCGCCATCATCTTTGCTGAAACCGGTCTCGTCGTCACACCCTTCCTGCCGGGCGACTCTCTCCTGTTTGCGGCCGGTGCGCTGGCGGCGACCGGCGTGTTGTCAATCGAGATCATCTTCGTGAGCCTCGTCATCGCGGCGGTGATCGGCGACGCGGTCAATTACGCCATCGGTCGGCGCCTGGCCCACACCTTTCTGGACGATGTGCCCGACTCGGGATGGATCTACCGCGTGGTCAAGCGCGAACACGTGATCCGCGCGCACGACTTCTTCGAAAAACACGGCGGGAAAGCCGTGGTCCTGGCCCGCTTCGTGCCAATCGTGCGGACGTTCGTGCCGTTCGTGGCGGGTGGGGCGAAGATGACCTACCGCACGTTTGCGTTGTACAACGTCACGGGCGCCATCCTCTGGGTTGGCATTTGCGCGGGGGCGGGCTATCTTTTCGGCAACATTCCGGTCGTCAAGGAAAACTTCGAGCTCGTGGTGATTGGCATCATCGCCGTGTCCATGCTGCCCATTGTCTTCGAAGTGTTCAAGTCTTGGCGCCAGCCAGGAGCAGAACGCGCATGAGCGAACCCGTCGCCTCGTCCGGCAAGGGCATGCAGCTCCACACCAAGATCCTGCTGGGTCTGCTGGTGGGGCTCGTGCTCGGCATCTCAGTCAATCTGACAGTGGGGACTGAGAACCCAACGGTCGAGAGGATCAACGACTTCGTGGCGGTGCCGGTCGGACAGGTGTTCCTGCGGCTGCTGTTCATGGTGGTCATGCCGCTGGTGTTTGCGAGCATTGCCCTGGGTGTCGCGGGCGTCGGCGACATCCGCAAGGCCGGACGCATTGGCGGCAAGGCCATCGGGTACTTCTTCGTCACGACCGCGCTGGCCACCACGCTGGGCCTTGTCGTCGTCAATGTCATGCAGCCGTGGGAGCGCATCGCCCCGGAAACGCGCGCCGAGCTGATGGAGCGCTTCGCGGGCGACGCCGCCACGCGCGTGCAGACGTCGGAGCAGCAGAACTTCGGCATCGACACCTTCATCAACATCGTCCCGCGTAATCCGATTGACGCCGCGGCGCGCACCGACCTGCTCGGCGTGATTTTCTTCGGCCTCACCTTCGGCGCGGCGCTGACGCTCATCCCTGCCGCGAAAGCCAAGCCGATGATCGACGTGCTCGAGGCGCTCAACGCCGTCGTCACGGCGATTATTCACTTCGCGATGCTGCTCGCCCCCTTTGGAGTGGCGGCCCTGATCTTCACCGTATCGTCGCGCTTCGGGTTCGACCTGATGATCGCCGTCGCCGCGTTCGTGGCTACCGTGCTGGTTGCGCTGCTCGCCCACGTGGCCATCACGCTGTCCTCCATCATCCGCTTCCTGGTCGGGATGTCGCCGCTGCTGTTCTATTCGCGCATCAGGGCGGCGCTGGTCACGGCGTTTTCCACCAGTTCGAGCAGTGCAACGCTCCCCACGGCGATTGATATCGCGCAGGAGCAGCTCGGGATCCCCCCGCGCATCGCCGGCTTCGTG
>JALZOC010000791.1 GCA_030857365.1 Acidobacteriota bacterium | reverse complement strand
CGGGTGGACTCGTGGGCCTTATGACCATTGCGCCGATGGGCGCATCGGTCGAGCAGGCGCGGAGCATCTTCGGCCGGCTTCGCCACCTGCGGGATCGCCTCGAGGATGCGGCGGGCATCGGTCTGCCGGAACTGTCCATGGGCATGAGCGCCGATGCCGACGCGGCGGCCGCTGAGGGAGCCACCATGATCAGGATCGGCACGGCGTTGTTCGGGCCGCGGTCCTAGACGCTGCTATTCTCCGACGGTGACTGCTGTCCTCGTCAACTTCATCCAGATGCTGGCCACCGTGCTGTGGCTCCTCCTCATCACCCGTGTGGTACTGAGCTGGACGAACCCTCGCGGCGGCGGGGGGTTGGTGGCGTTCGTGTACCAGGCCACGGAGCCGATCCTGGCGCCGATCCGGCGAGTTCTGCCGGCGACCGGGGGCGTGGACTGGGCGCCCCTGGTGGCCATGCTGATCCTGGGGGTCATCCTTCGCGTTGCCGTGCGTCTGTAGGGCATCGGCCTGCGGGATGAACCACGTGGGCGACGTCTATACTGCGACCCCCGCGATGGGCGATTGGCTCAGTCGGTTAGAGCGCACGGTTCACATCCGTGAGGTCACTGGTTCGAATCCAGTATCGCCCACCACCTTTTCATCCTGACCCAGATGCGGATCGTCCTGACCACCGAGTCATACCTCCCGTACCTGTCCGGGGTGACCGTGTCGGTGGACGCGCTGGCACGAGGGCTTGGAGCGATGGGTCATGACGTGCTGGTCGTCGCTCCGCGTCCGGCCGAAGATTGTCGGGTCGAGTCGGTCGGATCGCCTGGCCCGCCCCCACGGCACGCGTGGCTGCCGTCGTACCAGCCACCGGCGATTGCGCCGCCCTCGTATCGAATGCCCTGGCCGAATCCGTGGGCGGCGGCTGCCCGAGAGGCGCGCGCCTTCGAGCCAGATGTGGTCCACGCACACTCGCCGTTCGTGACCGGCCTGCTCGCGCGCCGGCTGGCACGAGGGCTGGGTGCGCCGCTCGTCTTTACCCATCACACCAGGTTCGCCGACTACGCGCATTACGCGGGGCCGCTGGCCGCTTCCGCCGGGCGGCTGACGGATGCGTACCTGCGCCGATTCTGGCGTGCGTGTGCGGCCATCGTGGCTCCGTCTGACGACCTGGCCGAGGCGATTCGGGCGGGCGTGGACGGGGATCGCCCCGAACGTGTGCACGTGATTCCGACCGGGGTCGACGTCGCCGCGATTCGAGCGTTGACCGCGATCGACTCGCGCCGCGCGGCCGGGTGGCCGTCGGACTCCGTGATCGTCGCATCGCTGGGGCGGCTCGCCCCGGAGAAGAGCCCGGAGATCCTCTTCGATGCGCTGGCCCTCGCCGCGGCCCACGACCCACGGTTGCGGCTCCTCGTGGTCGGCGGCGGTCCCTCGGAAGCGGGACTGCGCGCGCGGGCCGCGTCGTCCGCCATGGCGGGTCGGGTCCTCTTCACGGGCTCCGTGTCGCGGCCCGCCGCGCTGGAATGGATCGCCGGCGCAGACATCCTGTTGTTCACGTCGCGCACCGAGACGCAGGGGCTCGTGCTGGCCGAGGCGTTGAGTGCCGGCCTGCCGTCCGTCGCGGTCGAAGGTCCGGGTGTGCGCGACTCGATACGCGATGGCATCGACGGGATCGTCGTTCCGTTCCTTCCGTCGGCGTCGCTCGTCGTTCGTCTGTCTCGCGCGGTCGCCGGCCTGGCGGATGACCATGAGGGTAGATCGGCGATGGCGCGACGCGCCCGCGCCGATGCGGGCCGTTTCGCGGTCGAGCGCCGAGTGGCACAGGTCGAGGCCCTGTATCGGACACTCGCTGGCACCCGCCGCTGACCTTGACGCGATTCGCTTGCGTCGCACCTGCTGGGGCGTACAATGCCGGCCATGCGAGTGAGTCTGGTGGCGCGATTCGTTTCCCACCCAACGATCGATTTCGGAGCACGACGTCGGTCGATGCATCTGCCCCGCCTCGGCTTGTCCACGACCCGGACCGTCTACCACCGCCCGCGCAGCGCAACGGTGGCGAACGCAACCGTGCGCGCGCTCCGATCCCAGACCAGTCAGTTCCGTTTCCCGGCCGTCGGACGCGCGGCGCGCCTCCCCGCGCGCCGGCCGGCGCTCCCGTTCGGGGTACCGCGCGCGCGCCGCTTTTAACGGTAGCGGTGCCTGCTCTGCGAACTGCGCGCGCCACGTCGGCCGGGGGAGTCGTGCATCGATCCGTGCACCATCGGCAGGAGCTCATCGTCGTTCATCGCCGCGCGCCCGTGCTCTGGGCACTGCCGAAGGGCACGCCCG
>JALZOC010000790.1 GCA_030857365.1 Acidobacteriota bacterium | reverse complement strand
CGGTCCGCTCGCCCGCCGGCGGGGCGAGACCGCCTTCGGTGGCGTGCTCGACTTCGTGGCGGACTTCGTCGTCTACGGCGGCTTCGTCGTCGCGGTGGCGATCGCGGTTCCGGACGCGCGCGTGGCCTGCGCCGCCCTGTTGGCGGCGTATCTGCTCAACAACGTCGCCCAGCTCTCGTTCGCGTCGCTGATCGAGAAGCGACGGCTCGCGTTCGGCGACGAGCGCTCGTTGCGCCTGACGCCGGGGCTCACCGAGGGAACCGAGACCATCCTTGCCTACGTGGCGTTCTGCCTGTTCCCCACGGAAGCGCGCTGGGTGGCGTGGATCTTCACCGCGATGGTGTTGTTCACGGTGGGGCAGAGACTCGTGATGGCGCGACGGGTGCTCGCCGTCTCGGATCAGCCGGTCGCGAGCCTTCGTTGACGATCCCGTTCGGCGCGCATGGGCGGCGCGCTCTGCGCCGCCCATGGTCAGAGCCTGATCAGCGCAGCGGAAGCGACTTCAGCAAGGCGGCGTTCTCGCTCCTGTCCAGCACGGAGTGCTGGACGCATGCGGGCACGAGCCGGTCGTCGTCAGGATGCGCCATGGCGTAGGAGCAGGCTTGAAGGCGCTGCTGGGCGGCCAGGATCGCGGGCTCGGTGGCGGTCTCACCGCGCTCCAGTGCCGCCCATGCGGCTTGCACTACCTGCGCGTCCATGAAGGCGTGTACTACGAAGGTGAAGCCGCGCGGGCGGCCTGTGACCAGCCGCCGCAGTCCTACGCGCCGCACCATGCGGATGGCCCAGCTCGCGGCGACGGGGACCACCGAAGGGTGGCGTATGACGACACGCGTGACAGCCAGCGACAGCTCGGCTCGCGGGCGGTCGAAGTCCATTCCCCCGAAGTGGTCCAGGAACGAGTCGCGGACCGCAAGGTCGCGGGCGTCCTCGTCGTCGAGGTACGGTGTCCATTGCCCACCGGCGAGGACTCCGTAGGCCGTCCGGTTGCAGCGCGGATCGCCTACCTGCAGGTGTCGCCAGGGAAGCCGCGTGCCGGCGCCGCGCTCGATCTCACGCCAGACGTCATCGATCGTCACGGCGCTGAAGTCCTCGCGCCAGCGACGCGAGTTCCCGACGTAGGCGGCCGGCTGGAAGGACATCATCCCGAAGTTCAGGGCCATTCCCGTCCGCACCACCGACCACACCTGATCGAGGTTCTTCGGCGTGACGGTCATGTTGTGCGCGAGGTCGAAACGGACCCCGTGCTCACTGCGCAACCGCTCGAACATCGCGACGAAGCGCCGCCGGTGCTCGTCGAGATCGGCTTCGCGCCGGGGACGTGGCATCCCGCGCCGCCCGAGCATGTTGGAGTCGAAGTGAGCGGCGACCCGCAGGAAGTCGAAGCGACGCCGGCCGTCCGGCCGCAGGGCCAGCGCCCGCAGGTAGTCGTCGTCGAAGTCCCCGTGGGTCATGCTCGCCGGCTTGCGGCCATGGCGTTGCATGACCTCGAGGGTGCGCGCATGGTGCTCCGGCCCGAGGAGCGTCACCTCACCGCCGATGAGCTGGGCGTGCTGCCCGGGCCCCCGCACCTTCCGGAAGTGCTCCATCTGGCGATCGACCTCGCGAAGGGTGTGCGGGCCGTCGGTTCGGACCATCTGGGCTTCCTTGGCGTGGTAGCACGGCGTGCAGGCGAGATTGCAACGCGGAAAGACGCCATGGGTGCCCTCACACCCGGTGGTGTGGCGGCCGAGGAGCTGAGCCGGCGTGCGCACGTCCTGCGGCAGCTCCGCCCACCGTCGCGCGAGCGCGTCGGCGGTCTCGGGTTCCACCGGGCGGGTCGTCGTCATGAACCGCCGAAGCTGCACCCGCGTCATGTGTACCAGCGAATCGACCGACATGGACCTCCGACCCTACTCGCGGCGAAAGCGGTTCCTGCGTATATCGGTCAATGCGCCAGCCCGCCTCACCGGCTGCTGTGAGCGACGACGCCTGTTCTGTGAATCGTCGACCGTCGCTCCGGGTCGATGCAGGGGGACCGGATCCGACCGTTCGCATGAGAGCATCGCTCGCACGGCGGACGCACTCTTCGGTGAAGGACCATCGCCAAAGGGGGAGAGGACTTGGACTGGGACGCGCTCGCAGCCAGATATGACGCACAGCTCTGGCTGGAACGGGAGCCCATGCGCGCCGCTCTGAACCTCGCGCGACCGGGCGAGGACGACCGGCTGCTCGACGTGGGAACCGGTACGGGCGCCGTTCTGAAGTGGCTGGCACGCGATGCGCGGCGCCCACGGCAGGCCACGGGCGTTGACAGCTCGGCGGCGATGCTGGCACGGGT
>JALZOC010000789.1 GCA_030857365.1 Acidobacteriota bacterium | reverse complement strand
GCTCTGCACCGGTTCGCTCCCGCACGAGCCGCAGCACCGCTGTCTTGAGGCCGCTGAAGCTGAAGTCGATCCGGCGCGCGATGTCGGCGGGGAGCACACCGGCCCCCGTGGAGCTCGGAGCGTTGCGGTCTGCATGCGTCAGGCGGGTGATCGGGAAGTCGTATGCGCGGTCGTTTCCCGTGCGGGCGGCACGGTCGATCGCAGGCCCCCCGGGGTACTCGAGCCCGAGCAGCTTCGCCACCTTGTCGTATGCCTCGCCTGCCGCGTCGTCACGCGTGCGCCCGATCACCTGATACTGGCCGCGCTCCCGGATGAGATACAGGCTGGTATGCCCGCCCGAGACGACGAGGACCGCCGCTGGCAGCGGCATTTCGCCATGGGCCAGTGTGAGCGACTCGATATGGCCGGCCAGATGGTGGACGGGGATGATGGGAAGGGCGCGAGACCAGGCGAGCGCTTTTGCAAATGCCACTCCGACGAGGAGCGAGCCTACCAGCCCCGGCCCCTGCGTGACGGCCACCGCGTCGAGATCCCCGATGGTCATTTCCGCGCCGGCGAGCGCCGCCTCGAAGACGCCACAGATGTCGCGGACGTGCTGCCGCGACGCAAGCTCCGGCACCACGCCTCCCCACTCCCGGTGGATGGCTGCCTGCGATGCGACGATGCTGGATCGAGCCCTCCAGGGGCGCAGGTCGTCGCCGGTTTCCTCGACGACCGCCGCCGCCGTTTCGTCGCAGGATGTTTCGAGAGCGAGCAGCTTCATTCGTGTGCGCCGCGCTGCAGCGCCTGCTGAAGCGATTCGCCGTACGGGGCCGTGAAGATCCCTCGCTCGGTGATGATGCCCGTGATGTAGCGATGCGGCGTCACATCGAACGCCGGGTTGCGGATGAGCGCGCCCACGGGCGTCAGCCGGGAGGCGCCGAGATGCGTGACTTCCCGCTGATCCCGCTCCTCGATCGGAATGTGATCGCCGTCCGGAGTGGCCAGGTCGATGGTGGAGATCGGCGCCGCGACGTAGAACGGCAGCTTGTGCTCGCGGGCCAGCACCGCCACGGTGTAGGTGCCGATCTTGTTCGCCGTGTCGCCGTTGGCGGCGATGCGATCGGCGCCGACGATGATGACGTCGATTTCGCCGCCGCGCATGAGCGGCCCGGCCATGCTTTCCGTGATGACCGTCGTGCTGATCCCGTCTCGGATGAGCTCCCAGGCCGTCAGCCGCGCGCCCTGCATGAAGGGCCGGGTCTCATCGGCGAAGACCGCGACCTTCTTGCCCTGTTCGACCGCTGCGCGGATGACGCCCAGCGCCGAACCGTAACCCGCTGTCGCCAGCGCCCCCGCATTGCAGTGAGTGAGCACGCGGGCGCCGTCAGGGACGACCGCGGCACCCACGCCGCCCATCGCCCGGCAGTTCGCCACGTCTTCGTCGTGGATGGCGCGTGCCTCGCGCTCGAGCCGGTCCGCGAGCTCGTCGGTCGACTCGCCGGCCTCGACGCCGGCGGCAAAAGCCGTCTTCATGCGATCAATCGCCCAGAACAGATTGACGGCCGTCGGGCGTGTGGCCGCCATCATGTCGCACGTCTTCTGGAACTCGACGGCGAACTGGCGTGTGCCCTTCGCCGTGCTCCGGCGCATCCCGAGCCCGATCCCCATGGCCGCAGCCACCCCGATCGCCGGGGCGCCCCTGATCACCATCGTGCGGATCGCCTTCGCCACCTCCTGAGCCGTCCGGCAGCGAAGGTAGATCTCCTGTCCGGGCAGCTTGCGCTGGTCGACCATCACGACCACGTCGCCCTGCCAATCTATCGTCGGAAGCATGTGTGTGTCATCCCAGCAATCGGCGGTCGAACGGCAGCGGCAGCAGCGCCGACAGCCGGTAGCGGGCCGTAGGCCCGTCGAGGTTCCCCAGAATGATATCGATGTCGCCGCAATACTCCCAGAGCAGTTGCCGGCAGGGACCGCACGGAGGTGTGGGCGCCTCGGTGTCGGCCACGACGGCGATGCGGGTGAACACGGCCTCGCCGTCCGACAAGGCCTTGACCAGCGCCACCCGCTCGGCACAGAGCGTCAGCCCGAACGTGGCATTCTCGATGTTGCAGCCGCCGATGATCCGGCCGTCCGGCGTCTCGAGCGCGGCACCCACCCGGAAGTCGGAATACTGGGCGTGAGCCCGGGTCCGCGCGTCGGCCGCCGCCGCCAGCAGAAGCGAATCCTGCCCTCCCTCGTCAACCGCCCCCGGGTCAGTCTCGACCTCGACCGGCTGCCAGCCGGTCTCGTTCCGGCGGTCCTGCCCGCTCCGGCGCTGGCGGGTGCGCCGCTCGGGTGTCGGGG
>JALZOC010000788.1 GCA_030857365.1 Acidobacteriota bacterium | reverse complement strand
GTTCGGCGTTGGTCAGTTCACGCAAAGGACACATCATGGCTGATACTCGCGACGGTTCGGCGGACGGGAGTGCGTCACGGCGGGACTTTCTCAAGACGGCGGCAGCGGCGGCAATCGGGACGACTCTGGCGGGGCGGGAGATACACGGGGCGTTCGCCCAGGGCAGCGATGCCATTCGCATAGGCCTCATCGGGTGCGGCGGCCGGGGAAGCGGCGCGGTTGGGGATGCGATCGAGGGGGCGCCGGGCGTCACGCTCGTGGCCATGGCGGATGCGTTTCCGGATCGCCTCAACGAGAGCCGCACCCGCCTGCGGAAGAGTCACGGGGCGAAGATCGACGTGCCGGACGACCGCGCGTTTTCCGGCTTCGATGCCTTCGAACGCGTACTGGCGACCGACGCGAATTACATCATCCTCGCCACGCCGCCGGGATTCCGGCCGCAGCACTTGAAGGCCGCGGTGGCGGCCGGCAAGCACATCTTCTGCGAGAAACCGGTGGCGGTCGACGGTGCGGGAATCCGCACCGTGCTCGCGGTGTACGAAGAGGCGCAGCAGAAGTCGCTCGGGATCGGCGTCGGCACCCAGCGGCGGCACCAGACTGGCTATCTCGAAACGATGAAGCGCATTCACGACGGGGAGATCGGCGAGATCGTCGCCGCGCGCTGCTCCTGGAACCAGGGGCCGCTCTGGAACAAGCCGCGCGAACCGGGCTGGAGCGACATGGAGTGGCAGTTGCGCAACTGGCTGTACTTCACCTGGCTCTCCGGCGACCACATCGTCGAGCAGCACGTGCACAACCTCGACGTGATCAACTGGGCGATGCAGGCGCACCCGATTCGCGCCGTCGGCATGGGGGGACGCCAGGTTCGGGTGGGACCGGAGTACGGGCACATCTTCGACCACTTCGCGGTCGATTACGAGTACCCGAACGGCATGCACCTCGCGAGCACCGCGCGGCAGATTGCCGGCTGTGAGAACAGCGTCGCCGAAGCGCTCGCGGGAACGCGCGGCCGCTGCCAGGTGAACGAGTACCGGATCGACGGCCCCCGGGCATGGAAGTTCGGGGCAACCGACAGCATGCCTTACGTGCAGGAGCACACGGATCTGATTGCGAGCATCCGCGCGGGCAAGCCGTACAACGAGCTGAAGACCGTGGCCGAGAGCACCCTGACCGCCATCATGGGCCGCATGTCGGCCTACACGGGCAAAGCGGTCACCTGGGAACAGGCGCTGCAGTCCAAAGAGAGCTGGCAGCCCGAGCAGCTCGCGTTCGGGCCGGTTCCCGTACCGCCCGTTCCGATCCCGGGAGTCACTCCGCTCGTCTGACGCTCCGAGAAGGCACAGCGGTGCAGGGTGACTCCCACGGGTCACCCTGCACCCTCTCAGGCGTACCTCGTGTCCGGTTGCCTCACGTCAGTGCAGATGCGCGCCGCCGCCGCTCTCCTCGCATGCCTTTCCCTCGTGAGCCAGTCACCGCGGACCCTTGCCTTCTTCGAGTACCAGCAGCCGCACATGGGAACGACCGCGCGGATCCAGATCTACACTGCGACAGCGGCCGACGGTGAGCGCATCTCGAGCGCCGCGTTCGAGCGGATTCGCGAGTTGGACGATCGGTTCAGCGACTACAGCGACGCGAGCGAACTGGCGGGAGTATCTCGCGCCGCGGGAGGGGACGCGGTCGCCGTCAGCGAGGACCTCTTTCGCATCATCGAGAGGGCGCAGCGGATCGCCGCCACGACCGAGGGGGCCTTCGACATCACCATCGGCCCTGTGTCGCACCTGTGGCGGCGTGCGCGCGCCGCGGGTCAGGCGCCGGATGCCGCACGACTCGAGGCCGCCACGCGGCTCGTCGGCTACCGGAGGCTGCACCTGTCCGCGGCGACGCGGACCGTGCGTCTGGCAGAACGGGGAATGGTCCTGGACCTGGGGGGGGTCGCCAAGGGCTTTGCGGCCGATGCCGCGCTCGAGACCATGGTCCGCCTGGGGGGCGAACGCTCCGTTGTCGCAATCGGCGGCGACATCGTGGCCGCAGAGGCTCCCCCCGGAAAGCCTGCGTGGGATGTCGCCATTCAGGCACTTGGGGGTGCAGGGAAGCCTCCCCTGCGCATCATCCAGCTCCGCCGGGGCGCTTTGTCGACGTCGGGCGACGCCGAGCAGTTCCTGGACGTCGGTGAGCGGCACTACTCCCACATCATGAATCCACGGACGGGCAGCGCTGAAACGGGCCGGCGCAGCGTGACCGTCCGGGCCCCCGACGGCGCCACCGCGGACGCGCTCGCGACCGCGATCAAGGCGCTCGGGAGGGAGCGGGGGCTGCGGCTCGTGGACCG
>JALZOC010000787.1 GCA_030857365.1 Acidobacteriota bacterium | reverse complement strand
GGTCCTCAGGGCGTCACCGGGCCGGCCGGGCCCGCGGGCCCGCAGGGTTTGATGGGCTTCATGGGTCCGCAGGGTCCCCAAGGACCTCAGGGACCGGCGGGCGTGAGTGGACTCGAGGTGGTGCCGACCAATCTGACGACCGCGACCGTCCTCGCGTATCAGACGTTGGCGGTGGTCGTGAACTGTCCGCTCAACAAGGTGCCGGTTGGCGGCGGGTTCGACTACAGCAACAACGGTGCGACCGCGGAATCACCCGTCCTGGCGACCGTGGCGTCGTTTCCGTGGGGCAACACGTGGAAGGTGGTCGTCCGGTTGAATCAGCCGACGGCCGCTTCGGTAACCGGGCGAGCCTACGCCATCTGCGCGACCCGGCAATAACGTTTCTCACCGTGCTCGCGTGCAACGGCGGGGGTTGCACGCAGCACGCTCGCACGCAGCCACGTGTTGCACGCAGCACGCAGGGTAGACAAGCAGCACGTAGCACGTGGACAAGCGGCACGTGGCACCGTAGCACGTAGACAAGCAGCACGTGGCACGTGGCACGTGGCACGTATAATCGTCCCGTGGAACGTGTGACGGCCGAAACGGACAAGCAGCGCTGGGAGCGCGAGGTGCTCGAGCCGGCCCTCCAGCGCGCGCCCGAACGCGCGGTGCCGTTCACGACGATCTCCGGACGCCCGATCGACCGCCTCTACACGCCTGACGACCTGCCTGGCTTCGACTACCGCCGCGACACCAACCATCCGGGGGAGTTTCCCTACGTTCGCGGCATCCACCCGACCGGCTACCGGGGGAAGCTCTGGACGATGCGTCAGTTTGCCGGGTTCGGTACTCCCGAGGAGACCAACGGGCGCTACAAGGCGCTGCTTGCCGCGGGCGGCACCGGCCTCAGCGTCGCGTTCGATCTGCCCACGCTGATGGGCAGGGATCCCGATCACCCGCTCTCGCTGGGCGAGGTCGGAAAATGCGGCGTCAGCATCATGTCGCTCGCCGACATGGAGCGGCTCTTCGACGGCATTCCGCTCGGCGCCGTCACGACGTCGATGACGATCAACTCCCCCGCGCCGATGCTGTTCGCCATGTACCTGGTGGTGGCAGCCAGGCAGGGAGCGGACTGGCGCACGCTTTCGGGCACGATTCAGAACGACATTCTGAAAGAGTTCATCGCGCAGAAGGAGTACATCTATCCGCCGCGGCAGTCGATGCGGCTCATCACCGACGTGTTCGCATTCTGCGCCCGCGAGGTGCCGCGATGGAACACCGTGTCGGTGAGCGGGTACCACATCCGGGAGGCCGGCTCGACGGCGCTGCAGGAGCTTGCCTTCACCCTCCGCGACGGCATCGAGTACATCCAGTACGGCATCGACGCGGGCCTCGAGGTCGACGAGTTCGCGCCGCGCCTGTCGTTCTTCTTCAACTCGCACAGCGACTTCTTCGAGGAGATTGCCAAGTTCCGCGCCGCGCGGAGGCTCTGGGCCTCCGTGATGCGCGACCGGTTCCGCGCCCGGGACGAGCGGTCGTGGAAACTGCGGTTCCACACGCAGACCGCCGGTGTGTCGCTCACCGCGCAGCAGCCCTACAACAACGTGGTGCGGACGGCGCTCCAGGGGCTCGCGGCGGTGCTTGGCGGAACCAATTCCCTGCATACCAATTCGCTGGACGAGGCGCTGGCGCTCCCCACCGAGGAGGCGGCGACGCTCGCGCTCCGCACGCAGCAGATCCTGGCCCACGAGAGCGGCGTCACCCGCACGGTAGACCCCCTCGGAGGCTCGTACTACGTCGAGCGGCTGACGCTCGACATGGAACGCGGCGCCCGGGAGTACTTCGACACGATCGATCGCATGGGGGGGATGGTCGAAGCGATCGAGGAGGGCTACCCCCAGCGCGAGATCGCCGAGGCCTCCTACAAGTTCCAGCAGGCGTTCGAGAAGCGCGAGAAGGTCATGGTGGGGGTCAACGACTACGTGCAGGAGGGAGAGCCCCCCTTCCCCATCCTGTACATCGACGACAGCACCGCCGACAGGCAGCTCGCCCGCCTCGACGAGCTCAAGCGGACCCGGGACCGCGACGCCGTGGCGCGCTCGCTCGACGCACTCAGAAAGGCTGCGCGCGGTAAAGCGAATACGATGTACCCTCTGCTGGACTGCGCACGCGCGTACGCGACCGTCGGCGAAATGTGCGACGCCCTCCGCGATGTGTGGGGGGAATACGAGGAAGTGCCGTCAATATAGCTTCCAGCTTCCAGCTACCAGCTGCCAGCTGGTTCTCGCGCGTGAAGAGTCGGAGACGGGAACCAGGGAACTGGCAGCCAGAAGCCGAAAAGAAGGTCTGAA
>JALZOC010000125.1 GCA_030857365.1 Acidobacteriota bacterium | reverse complement strand
CAGCCGCGCATCTGCATGTAGTTCGGCATCATCATGACGACTTCGTCCCCCGGCTCGAGCAGGTGACAGAGGACGACGAAGTTCGCCTCGGAGCCGCCGTTGGTGACCTCGATGTGCGCCGCGCCCGCCCCGGGGTAGAGGGCTGCGATCGCCGCCCGGAGCTCCGCCGTGCCGTTGGTCTGCGTGTAGCCGAGCTCCTGCGCCAGGAGCGCCGCGCGATCCGCCGCGGTGTCCGCGAGCTCCTCGACGCGCAGGGGATGGACGCCGCTCTCTGAGAGATTCCAGGCGACCCGGTGCTCCCAGGCCGACTGCATCCGCTCCAGCGCGAACGGTTCGAGCCTCATTTCCGCCGAAGTGTACCCTGAAAAGAACTTGCGCTATCCTGTGGCATCCCTGACGTCACCATGTCCGATGAACTCCTCCCGGAGCTCGCGTTGATTCCTTCAGGAGAGTTCCTCATGGGGTCAGACGCCGCGCCCGATGAGCGTCCGCCGCATCGCGTGCACCTCGCCGAGTTCCGCATGGCGGTGCACCCCGTGACGCAGCTCGAGTACGCGCGCTTCGTGCGGATGACAGGCCATCGGGCTCCGGCGATCTACGAACTGCCCCTCGTGGTGACCGCCGGAGGAGAAGAGCGCGAGCGCTCGTTCCGCGCGGCCGGCGAGCGCTACGTGTGGATTGACTCGGACGTCCCGGTCGCCCTGGCCGATCACCCCGTCACGCTCGTCCGGTGGGCCGATGCCGCCGCATACTGCGCGTGGCTCTCGGCCGAGAGCGGCTGCCACGTACGGCTCCCCTCCGAGGCCGAGTGGGAGAAGGCCGCACGCGGGGGAGTCGACGCCAGGGCCTACCCATGGGGCAATCGGCTCTCCGCAGAGCAGGCGAATTACCTTGCCGACCCTCCGCTCAAGCCCTCGCACGGCACCAGGCGGTGCGGCAGTTACCCGGCGAACGGATACGGACTCTTCGAGATGGCCGGTAACGTGTGGGAGTGGGTAGACGACTGGTACGACCCCAAATACTACGAGTCGTCTCCGTCCAGCGCGCCGCCCGGCCCGCCCGAGGGCACGCTGCGCGTCCTGCGCGGCGGCAGCTGGCTGGCGGGGGAGCCCCGCATGCTGTCGTGCAGTTACCGGCACAAGGTGCCGCCCGACACCTACTCGTACGGGATCGGCTTCAGGATCGCGTGCGACGGAACGAAAGGCGCATCACAAGGCTGAAGTTCGACGTTTGACGTCTGAAGTTCCGAAGCGATTGAAAGCTGGCAACTGGAAGCTGGCAGCTGGCAGCTGTTTAAAAGGAGTTCCCATGCTGCGCGCTCTTGCAATCCTGACGACACTCGTAACGCTGGCCCCCGCTCGAGCGGCCGCCCAGGCGCCGCCCGCGTTGCGCGAGCCTCCCGTGATCGTGACGACCGGAGAGGGAGTGGTCAAGACGGCGCCCGATCGCGTCTGGGTGTCGATCGCCGCCGAGTCGCGCGCCAGGAACCCGCGCGATGCGCAGCGGACGAATGCGGACGCGATGACGGCAGTGCTCGGCCGGTTGAAAGGCGCCGGCGTGCCGGCCGATGCCATCCGCACCAGCGCCTACGATCTGCAGCCGGAATTCGACTACTCCGACGGAAGGCAGACGCTGCGGGGGTACGTGGCGCGGAATGCGATCGAGGTCCGGGTGGACGACATCGCCAGGGTCGGCGAAATTCTCGATGTGGCGGTCGGCTCCGGTGCGACGTCCGTCAGCGGCGTGCGGTTCGATCTGAAGGACCGCACCGGGGTCGAGCGTGAGGCGCTGAAGCGGGCAGTGGCCGACGCGCGGGCGCGTGGCGATGCCGCAGCCTCTGGCGCGGGGGTTGCGATCGACCGCGTCCTGCGGATCGAAGAGCAGCGCGCGGCGGTTCCGGACCCGCGGCCGATGATGATGCGGCGCGAGTCGATGGTCGCCGACGCCTCTTCAGCGCCCCCAATCGCGCCCGGCGAGCTCGAGGTGCGCGCGGTCGTGACAATGACCGCATCGATCCGGTGAGCGTTCCGTGACACTTTCCAAAAATGCGTCTGAGCTCCTGACCTCCTGTTTACTTACTCGCTGACGATCACGCCGTCGACCGGTTCCTCCTCGAAGAGGCCGATCAGCTCGGGGGCGCCGAGAGGGCGCGGCGTGTGGTCGATCGTGTCGAGCTCGGGCAGATCCTCGGGCGCCGTCACCCCTTTGTCCTTCAGCCGCCGCGCGGTCACGAGCACGCGGCTCTCGAGCGACCCGACCGCTTTGTTGTACGACTCCACCGAGCGCGTGAGCCCCCGCGCGACATCCTCGAAATGGACCGCCATCACGCGGATTCGCTCGTACAGCTGCCGCCCCAGATCGCTGATCTCCTGCGCGTTCCTCGCGACTTTTTCCTGCTGCCATCCGAATGCGACCGCGCGGAGCAGCCCCATCAGTGTGAGTGGGCTCGCCAGCATCACCCCGCGTCCGAGGCTGAACTCGAGGAGTCCCGGATCACTCTGCAGCGCCGCACTGAGCAGCATCTCCCCCGGCACGAACATGATGACGAGGTCAGGCGTGGGCTGGAAGTGCGCCCAGTAGGTCTTGTTCCCGAGCTTCACGACATGGTCCCGCACCTGTCGGGCATGGTCGCGCAGCTTGAGGGCCTTGGCCGCGTCCCCTTCCGCCTCCACGGCATCCAGGTACGCCGACGAGGGAACCTTGGCATCGACGACCACGTTGCGTCCGCCGGGCAGGCGCACCACCATGTCCGGCGTCAGCCGGCGTTCGTCGGCGGTGACGGACTCTTTCAGGTCGAAGTCGCAATACTCCAGCATGCCGGCCGCCTCGACCACGCGCCGGAGCTGCAGCTCCCCCCACTGACCACGCACGTTCGGCGATCTGAGCGCCTGTACCAGCCTGCCTGTTTCCGTCTGGAGCGTCTGCTGCGCGAGGGTGAGCGACCGCAGTTGCTCCGTCAACGCGGCGTGTGAGCCGGCGCGTGTCTGCTCGACCTCCTGGAGCTTGGCATCGACTTGCGTCAAAGACAGCGTGAGCGGCTGCACCAGCTCGGCGATGGCCTTGTGACGCCCGTCGAGATCGGCCCGCGCGCTGTGCTGGAACTCCGACAGGGACGTACGTGCAAGCGCCAGGAACGAATCGTTGTTGTGCCGCAGCGCCTCCGATGAGAGCGACGAGAATGCCTCGCGCAGCTTGGCCTCGGCGTCCTGCAGCAGCGCGAGCTTCTCATCGGCGGCTTTCCGCCCCGCCTCGAGCTCCGCGCCGAGACGCGCCCGCTCCTGCTGCGCCTCGGAGAGCGCCTGCTGCAGCCGCGCCTGCGACTGGTCGCGCGCGGTCAGCTGCGATTGCAGCTGCGCCATCGCGGAGCGCGCGAAGCCCCAGACCGCGGCGGCCACGATGAGGCCCAGGACCAGGCCGGCGCCGAACAGCGCGAAGGGCAGGAGTGCCATCGTTGGGACGAAGTTTAGGCGAAAGTCAGTCCTGACCTCAAGCCCCGGTCCCGCTTGAAATCTGCAATCACATCCGACTAATATAGGACTGTTCTGGTCGTAGATAGATGCGCGCCCGTGGACCAGGAGATTCTCACCATGGTGCAAATCAGCGAAAACGCCTCGAAGCTCATTCTCAGGATGACGCTCAAGAACGGGATTCCAGGGGGCGGGCTCCGCATCGGCATCAAGGCGGGTGGATGCTCGGGGCTGAGCTATACGTTCGCGTGGGAGGCCGGGCCTCGCGACGGCGACCAGGTCTTCGAAGGGTCCGAGGGCTCGCGGGTCTTCGTCGATCCCAAGAGCTATCAATTCATCCAGGGCACGACGCTCGACTACGACACGAGCCTCGTGAGCAAGGGCTTCATCTTCAACAACCCCAACGCGAAGGCGTCCTGTGGTTGCGGGACGAGTTTCAGCATATAGCGAGCTGAGAGCTATTGGACTTTCATGAGCACATCCACCGAAACCATCGAACAGCTTGCGACCCGCGAATACAAGTACGGATTCGTGACCGAGGTCGAGACCGAGACGATCCCGAAAGGTCTGAGCGAAGACGTCGTGCGCACCATCTCGGCCAAGAAAGGCGAGCCGGAATGGCTGCTCGAGTGGCGGCTGAAGGCCTACCGCCTGTGGCTGACCATGAAGGAGCCGACCTGGCAGAACGTCAAGTTCGAGCCCATCAACTACCAGGACATCGTCTACTACTCGGCCCCCAAGAAGAAGAAGGTGCTGAACAGCCTGGACGAAGTCGACCCCGAGGTGCGGGCGACATTCGACAAGCTGGGAATCCCGATCGAAGAGCAGAAGCTGTTTGCCGGCGTGGCGGTCGACGCGGTGTTCGACAGCGTGTCGGTCGCGACGACGTTCCGGGAGACGCTCGCCAAGCAGGGCATCATCTTCATGTCGTTCTCGGAGGCGGTCCGGGAGCATCCTGAGCTGGTCAGGAAGTATCTCGGGTCGGTCGTGCCGCATACCGACAACTTTTTCGCGGCCCTCAACTCCGCGGTCTTCAGCGACGGGTCCTTCGTCTACATTCCCAAGGGCGTCCGCTGTCCGATGGAGCTGTCGACCTACTTCCGGATCAACGCGAAGGACACGGGCCAGTTCGAGCGCACGCTCATCGTCGCCGACGAGGGCTCCTTCGTGAGCTACCTCGAGGGCTGCACGGCGCCCATGCGCGACGAGAACCAGCTCCATGCGGCGGTCGTCGAGCTCGTGGCGCACGACGACGCGACCATCAAGTACTCGACGATCCAGAACTGGTACCCCGGCGACAAGGATGGCAAGGGGGGAATCTACAACTTCGTCACGAAGCGCGGTCTTTGCGCCGGCCGCGGGTCGAAGATCACCTGGACCCAGGTGGAGACCGGGTCGGCGATCACGTGGAAGTACCCGAGCTGCATCCTCAAGGGGGACAACTCGATCGGCGAGTTCTACTCCGTCGCGACGACGAACAACTGGCAGCAGGCGGATACCGGGACGAAGATGATCCACCTCGGCAAGAACACCCGCAGCACGATCGTCTCGAAGGGGATTTCCGCGGGCCACGGCCAGAACACGTATCGGGGGCAGGTGCGGATCGCCAAGAGCGCGACGAACGGGCGCAACTACTCGCAGTGCGACTCGCTGCTCATCGGCGACCGGTGCGGCGCGCACACGTTTCCGTATCTCGACATCCGCAACAGCACCGCCAAGGTGGAGCACGAAGCCTCGACATCGAAGATCGGCGAGGACCAGATTTTCTACTGCCGGCAGCGCGGCCTGACGGCCGAGGACGCCGTGAACATGATCGTCAGCGGCTTCTGCAAGGAAGTCTTCCGTGAACTGCCGATGGAATTCGCCGTCGAGGCACAGAAGCTGCTGAGCGTCTCACTCGAGGGGTCGGTTGGATGAACATGCTTGACATCAGGAATTTACACGTTCGCGCGGACGACAAGGAGATCCTCAAGGGGATCAACCTCCAGGTGAACGCCGGCGAGGTGCACGCGATCATGGGCCCGAACGGGTCCGGCAAGAGCACGCTGGCGCGCGCGCTGTCCGGGCATCCGGAGTATCACGTGACAGGCGGCGAGGTCCTCTTCGAGGGGCGCGACCTGCTCGACATGGATCCCGACGAGCGGGCCCGCGAAGGGGTCTTCATGGCGTTCCAGTACCCCGTCGAGATCGCGGGCGTGAACAACGCGTACTTCCTCAAGGCGGCGGTGAACGCGAAGCGCAAGCACCACGGCCAGCCCGAGCTCGACGCCATGGAGTTCATGCAGCTCATCAAGGCGAAGTCGTCGCTCCTCGACATCGACCAGAGCATGCTGAGCCGGGCGGTCAACGAAGGCTTCTCGGGCGGCGAGAAGAAGCGCAACGAGATCTTCCAGATGGCGCTGCTCGAGCCGAAGCTCGCGATCCTCGACGAGACGGACTCCGGGCTCGACATCGATGCCCTGAAGCTCGTCGCGACGGGCGTCAATGCGATGCGCGGACCGGCCCGCGCCTTCATCGTCGTCACGCACTACCAGCGGCTGCTCGACTACATCGTGCCGGACCACGTGCACGTCCTGAGCGGCGGCCGGATCGTCAGGTCGGGAGGGAAGGAGCTCGCACAGGAGCTCGAGAAGAGGGGCTACGGCTGGATCGAGACCGGCGCGCAGCCGGTCGGGGCGTGAGCGCGATGACGCAGGTGGCCGAGAAGCTTCAACCCTGGCGCGCGACGATCGATCAGCGGCCGCACGGCGGTCCCCGATGGCTGCAGGATTTGCGGGACCGCGCGGCGGCGCGGTTCACGGCGCTCGGGTTCCCGACCGTCCGTGACGAGGAGTGGCGCTTCACCAACGTCGCGCCGATTGCCGCCGCGGAGTTCAAGCCCACCGGTGCGGACGCCGCGCACGCGACGGAATCCGATCTGGCAGGCTACCTTTACAGCGATGCCGCCGTCCGGGTGGTGGTGGTGAACGGGCATGTCGTGCCCGCGCTCTCCCGCACGACCGGGCTTCCCGTGGGTGTGCGCGTCGGATCCCTGGCCCTCGCGGTGACCGAGCATACGGAGATCGTGCAGCGGTATCTCGGCCAGCTCGCAGAGTTCGGGACCCGCGCGTTCACCGCGCTGAACACGGCGCTGGCGGTCGACGGCGCCTACGTCTACATCCCGGACCGCGTGGTCGTCGAGCAGCCGATCCACCTGCTCTTCGTGACGACCTCGTCGGACGCCTCCGGGCCGATCATGTCGGCCGCCCGCACGCTCATCGTCGCCGGCGAGCAGAGCCAGGTGCGAGTCGTGGAAACCTACGTCGGGCCCGGCGGCGCCACGTACTTCACCAACGCGGTGACGGAGGTGGTCGCCGGCGAGCACTCCATCGTCGATCATTACAAGGTGCAGCAGGAGAGCTTCGACGCCTATCACGTGGCGAGCATGCACGTGCATGCGTCGCGCGGCGCGAACGTCTCGTCGCATTCCTTCTCTCTCGGCGGGAAGCTGGTGCGCAACGACGCCAGTGCGCTGCTCGACGGTGAGGGCGCCGAGTGCACGCTGAACGGGCTGTACCTCGCGGACGGCGACCGGCTCGTGGACAACCACACGGCCATCGATCAT
>JALZOC010000786.1 GCA_030857365.1 Acidobacteriota bacterium | reverse complement strand
CCGGCGACCGCGTCCGGCGTCAGTGCGTTCGGCAGGTGGGTTGAAGGGCGCTACCGCATCACGCCGAGAATCTTCTTCGCGGGGCGCGCCGATCGGCTCGGATTTTCGCGCCTGCAAGGCAGCGATCGTGCGCTCTCCCCGGTTCCGTGGGACGCGCCGGTGACGCGCCTTGAAGCCGGGGCGGGGTACTACCTCCAGCGCAACCTGGTCGCCCGTGCGACCGTACAGCGGAATCATCGCGACGGAGGGCGCGTCGCGAATCGCACGTTCGCCTCCGCGCAGCTCGCCTACTGGTTCTGATGCACATCGCCCGCACCGCCTGCCTGGCCGGAGTGCTCCTGCTGTCCGTCAACTCAGGGAGCGGGTCCGGCGCGGCGAACGGCGCGATCCGCGGCCGCGTTTCGGCCCAGAGCGGGCCGGCCGCCGCCGTGCCACGCGTTACCGTCGCCGACGTCGGAGCGCCCCGACAGCACCTCCCCGTGGACCGTCGCAGCGTCGTCTACCTGGACCCGGCGCCGCGCGCCGCTTTCGACGTTCGGGAGGAACCGCGGGCGCGGATGGACCAGCGAAAGGAGATGTTCGTCCCGCATGTGCTCGCGATCGTGGCCGGCACGACGGTCGACTTTCCGAACAGCGACCTGACCTACCACAACGTGTTCTCGCTCTCGAAGACCAGGTCGTTCGATCTCGGCCGGTACGCGGTCGGCCGGTCGAAGGCCGTCCGCTTCGACCGGCCCGGCATCGTGCGTGTATTCTGCGACATTCATTCGCACATGAGCGCCTACATCCTGGTGTTTGCGCACCGGTACTTCGCGGTCACCGATCAGGAAGGGCGATACCGGATCGACGCCGTTCCGCCAGGCACCTACACCGTGATGACGTGGAGCGAATCGGCCCCGATGGATTCCCGCCGCATCGTGATTCCGGAGGCCGGTGGAGAAGTCGAGCACAACGTCGCGCTCGCACGCCGATGACTCTCTTCTCCTCTCTCACGAACCGGATCTTCCTGGCATCGGCACTGCTCGCCGTGCTCACCATCGGCGTTGCGGTATACAGGGTCAACGTGGCGGTCACGAACCAGGCCGAGAGTGAACTGCGCCGCGGTGTCGAGGAAGCCGGCACGCTGCTCGAGGAGTATCGCAGCACGCTCTTCGAACATTTCACGCGCGAAGCACGGCTCGTCGCGGACCTGTCGAACCTGAAGGCCGCCCTCGACACGAAGGACCCGCGGACGGTCCAGCCGATCGCCGAGCTGTACCAGGGCCGGATCGGCTCCGATCTGTTCGTCGTCACGGACCCGTCCGGGCGCATCCTGGCGGAAGCGGGGCGCCTGCACATGACGCGTGATGACCCGGCCGCCAGGGACGCCATCCGCCGTGCGACGACGGGGGCCGAAGCGCTGTCGCTCTGGACGCACGCCGCCGGCGTCATCCAGGTCGCCTCGGTGCCGAGCTTCCTGGGGGGCGAGCTGCTCGGGACGGTCAGCGTAGGGTCCAGCCTCGATGAAGAGGCCGCCGCCCGGTTCAAGGCGCTCACCAACAGCGAAGTGGCCTTCGCCTTCGGGGATGCGATACAGGCCTCGACGCTCCCTGCCCGCTTCAGCCGCGAGCTCGCACGCGCCGCCGGTGCCAGCGGGGTGAGTACCGTCCAGCTGGGGGACAGCGAATACGTGGTCGTGAGCCGGAAACTGCCGCTGGCGCCGCTGGTGAGTGCGAACGCCGATGAGGGGGCGCTCCCGGCAGTCCCGATCGCCCTCATCCTCCGCTCACGCACCGACCGGCTGCGGTTCCTGAGCATCGTTCACCGGGAGCTCGCGGGGACGGCCTTTCTTGCCGTGCTCGCCGCGACGCTCCTCAGTTACGGCGTCGCGCGGACGGTGACCCGTCCCCTGGGCGCGATTACCGCCACGATGCGGGAGATGGCAGTGTCCGGTGACTTGACCAGGAAGATCACCCTTTCGGCGAACCCCCGGTGGGACGACGAGGACGCCCGGCTCGTCGCAACGACGTTCAACACGATGACCGAGTCCATCGCCCGCTTCCAGCGGGAAGCGGCGCAGCGGGAGCGGTTGTCGTCGCTCGGACGGCTGTCGACGGTGGTCGCCCACGAGATACGCAACCCGCTGATGATCATCAAGGCGGCCCTGCGCGCGCTGACGCGCGAATCGGTCCGGCCCGGGCAGGTTCGCTCCGCCGCGGCGGACATCGACGAAGAGGTCGTGCGCCTCAACCGGCTGGTGGCGGGTGTGCTGGATTTCGCGCGCCCGATCACGTTCGATCTCGCGCCCGTCGATCTGAATGCGGTCTGCGAAGCGGCTGTCCGCGCCGTCGGGGCCAC
>JALZOC010000785.1 GCA_030857365.1 Acidobacteriota bacterium | reverse complement strand
GTGCGTGTGGGCCCCGGCGCTGCCCATCATGTCCGCCACGCGTTCCTGCAGCTCGTGGGTCAGCAGGTTGACGTCGCGGCCCGCCTCCAGATGGAGGAGCGAGCGGATGCGGAGCAGGTAGTCCTCTGCGTCGAGCAGCCGGGCGGCACCGGCGGCGTCCTGCGGCGCGTCCGGCTGCAGCAGGCGAAGGTGCCGGCAGGCCGCGAGGTCGCGCAATCCGCCGGGCGCCTGCTTGATGTCCGGTTCGAGCTGGTACAGCGTGTCGTTGTACTGCGCGTGCCGCCGCTGCACGAGATCCAGCAGGGGGTCGACGAGAGCCGCCAGGCGCACGGGGTGGTGCGCCTGTTCCAGCATGCGCGTAAACACCCGCGCGTCCCCCGCGATGAGGCGCGCGTCGAGGAGCCCGAGCAGGAATTCGGGATTCGAGAGATCCGCGGCGTCGAGATCGGCGAGCTCGCGCACGTGCTGGCCGAGCGACAGCCGCAAATCCCACAGCGGCTGCAGCACGCCCTTGATGAATCGCTCTTCGGCGGCCCCGATGGTCCCGTCGAACACGATCAGAATGTCGAGGTCGGAGTGCAGGCACAGCGCCCGGCGACCGTACCCGCCGAGCGCGCAGACCGCGACAGGCAGGGCGGTGCACTCCCGGGCGGCGTCGACGAGCGTCCGCACGAGGGCGTCCATCCGGCCCGAGAGGCACGCCACCACGTCACGGCCGCCGCGGCGCCGTGCCTCGGCCGCGTACTCGTCCCGGGCTGCCGCGACCAGCGCGGCACCGCGATCCTTCACATTGTGCCCGTTCGTACCGGACGTCGTCGGCGTCATTGCCTCTGCGGCGCTTCGTTCGCCAGTCGCCATGGGGCGTGTCACGACCCCGGGTTCTCGCGCCGAGGCGCGACCGCGCGTCGCATTCAGTAGGTGTAGGTGAAGCCGATGAGCGCCACGGGCTTGAACGCGTCGCCGCCATTCAGCAGCTTCAGGTTGTCGCCGAGCCTGTAGAAGTCCACTCCGCCATGCGCTTCGAGCCCGCCCGCCTTGCCGGAGAGAACCGGCACGCTGAGCTGCAGGCCGGTGTCGAAGTAGCCGAACGCGGTGTCGCCGGCCGGCCCCTCGTAATAGTTGTTGAGGCTCAGGCCGGTCTTCACCGGAATCGCGAGCGTCAGCTTGGGCGCGAGGCGCACCGTCGGCCGGATCCCGAGCTCCAGATACGTGCCTTTGCCGGCGCCGCCGTCGGCCGACCCGTCGCCAAGCTCGAACGCGATCACCGCTTTGGGAGAGAGCGGGAACGCGCTCGCGCTGTCGTCGAACGCGACCACGCCGGCCAGCTCGTGCACCGTCGCGAAGCTGTCGGCGGGACTCGTATAGGAGGTGTAGAGCACGCCCGGCTTCAACTTCCCGGCGGTGAACGTCATCGAGGCGTAGTAGTCCGACTCGTACCAGTTGCCGGCATCCGGATTCGAGTGGATGCTGTCCCAGCCGCCGACATTCGCGCTCACGCCGTCCGCGACCGCGAACCCGAGATCCGCGTACGGCTGCACGATCGCCCCGCCTGATTTCTGCATGATGCCGCGGAACAGGTACGCGGATGCGAAATCAAGCCCGGTCGTCACGGTGAAGCGCTTCGCGGGGGCCGACGCTTCGGGCGCCGGCACCGCGGACGGTGCCATTCCCTGCGCGGGCTGCGCCGCATTGCCCGTCTGTGCCCACGCCGACGTCGTCAGGAGCCCCGCCACCCCAAGGCCGCACACCACTCTCGATATCATTGTCATGTTCCTCCGTGATCGCCACGCGTTGCCTGCGGACGCCGGTTGCTCCGGCAAGAGCAAGTTGAACGCCACGAGCCGGTGCGAGCCGGCGCGGGAGGAATTTTCGACAAATCAGGCCGGAAAATGTCGATCTCGCCGTCGGCGCGGCGACAAACGAGGCTCATGATGAGCCGACGTTTATGTTGCCGAAAACGCCGTATCGTACTTTTTTGTTTGTTTCAGGAACCCGGGGGCAGTGATTCGTGCTCCCGTGTCCGCGCCCGTGGGGCATGTAATGAGGCGGATTTCCGGTGAGGAGACCGCGGGAGGACAATTTGGGAGGGACGGGTATCAGGCAGACAAAAATGTCCTCATACCGGCGTCAGCCGTGGAGGGGCGTCGGCAGCGCGGAAGCGCCCATCAGGTAGGTATCGACCCCTTGCGCGGCGGCCCGGCCGTCGGCGATTGCCCACACGATCAGCGACTGGCCGCGCTGCATGTCGCCCGCGGCGAAGATCGCGTCCTCGCTCGTCATCCAGGACTCGTCGCGCCAGACGTTGCCGCGATCCGTCAGCCGGACGCCGAGCTCCGAG
>JALZOC010000124.1 GCA_030857365.1 Acidobacteriota bacterium | reverse complement strand
CAGTCACTGCGACCTGGCGTGCCGGGTGGCCGCGGCAGGGAAGCCCTGCCTCGTCGAGAAGCCGATGGCGACCACGTATGGTGACTGCGAACGGATGCTGCAGGCTTTCGAGGCCGCTGCCGTCCCGCTGTGGGTCGCCTATTACCGGCGCGCCCTCCCGCGCTTCCTCCTGATCCGGGACCTGCTGCGGGGCGGCACGATCGGCCGGGTGACCTCGGTGACCATCGACGTCCGCGAACCACTGACCACCGGGCCCGCTGCCAGGGCCTGGCGCTTCACGCGGGCGGTTGCAGGTGCGGGATTGTTTTTCGACAAGGGGTCTCACTGCGTCGACCTGCTGGACTTCCTCGTCGGTCCCGTCCAAGATGCCGACGGCATCGCGCTGAACTCCGGCGGCACGTATGAAGTCGAGGACGTGACGGTGGCGATGTTTCGGATGGAGGGCGACATCCTGGGCACCGGGTCGTGGAACTTCAATGCCGGGGAGACCGCCGATACGTTTCTGCTCACGACCGAACGCGGCACGATCCGGACCTCCCTGTTCACGGATGCGGATGTCGTCGTCAAGGAAGGCCTGAACGAGCGCATTCATCCGTTTCGAAATCCTCCGCACGTGCACCAGCCGCTCATCCAGACCATTGTCGACGAACTGCACGGCCGGGGACGTTGTGAATCGACCGGCGTGACCGGCGCGCGCGCGTCGCGAGTGCTCGACCTGTGCCTGCGACGTGAATCACAGCTACCAGCTACTTCGCCTTCGTCGCCGTTCCCTCGATCGTCGGAGTCCATGTCTTGCCGTCGATCGACGCGGCGCACTTGATCGTCAGCGTCGAGCCGCCGGCGCCGAATTCCAGCGTGCACCGGTCGCGCATCGTCGTGGCGCCCATCGTCGACGTCCCGGTGGTCGTCCACGTGTTGCCCTTCACGGTCATCGTCCCTGAGCCCATCATCCCCGTGCTGTCGAACGCGTTGAAGGTGTAGACTTTCTTCGCTCCATCGTACGCAAGGATTTCGATGCCCTGCATCTCCCCCATGGGCGAGTTGCCTGAGTAGGATCTCTGGACGAAGAAGTTACCAGGGGCCCATTCGACCCGATCCGTGCCGGTCAGCTTGCCCCCAGGTCCCATCGGTCCCGGTTTCACCTCTCCTTCAAACGTCCAGTTGCCGACGAACGCGCCGAGTCGCTGGTGCTCGGGGCCCGGCTTGGGCATCTCCTGCTTCTGCGCGAAGACGACTCCGGCACACATCGACACGACCCCCACGATAACTGCAAGGCGCCTCATGAATCTGCTCCTTTCCACTGGTGTTCCGCTGAACGCGCACATTGCGCAGGTCCGCTTTGTCGAGTGGACGGCCGACGGCCGTCTCCGGCATGCCGCCTTCCTGGGGCTGCAGACTACAAAGCCGCGACGACGATTCGGCGGGAAACGTAGCGGGTTCCTGTCGCTCCTGCACCAGAGTATAGTGGCAGGATGGTGAACGGCCGCCGCCTGACGCGTTCCAATAATAAGATGATTGCCGGCGTGTGTGCCGGGTTGGCGGAATATCTCGGTGTGAACGTGACGATGTTCCGGATTGCGTTCGTCGTCGTGTCCGTCATCTCGGCCGCGTTCCCCGGCATTGTCGTCTATGTGGTTCTCTGGGCCCTCATGCCTCGTCCTGAAATCCCTTAGCCTGGCCGCGAAGCCCGAGCGTCGTGAAGGGATGTTCAGGGAACAAATCTCCCCAGGTGGTCAGTGCGTAAACGCCGGCCTTGACGTAATCGCCTTCACGCGTGTACTGGTTCCTCGAGGCAGAGACCGCCGGCCAGATCCTCTGTTACGAGCGTCAAATCGGTGCCAACGAACTCCCACATACGCATCGGGTCGCGTAGCACCGCGTCGGCCCCGATCCTGGCGGCACCAATGTATTCGTCAACCTTGCTGAACAGCACGACTTCCGTCGAGCCCACGCTGCGCCCGAGGGCGTGCAGGTGAGCAACAACCTGCTCGCTCTGCTCCACCGGCCATTCGCGGTACCGGGCGTCGGGGGACTGAAGCCGCTCGACCAATGTCTCCTTGAGCTGATCGGTCGCCCCAAGCGTGAGCAGCGCGCCTGGCGACAGCCTGACGCCCGCCACCGCGCGAAACTCATCGAGCCATCCCGGGAGGAGCACTTTCCCGCGGTTCCCGCGCAATGCCGATGCGAGCTCATTTGTCGGCTGGCTGGATTCGTCCCGGATGCGCACCCTGCGCGGTGGGCAAGCGGCAAGCCAGCCGTGACGCGTCAGAAGTGGCGCTGTTTTGCGGCTTCGCTTCGCGGATGTCGCCGGAATGGTCATCCGACGTCAAAAGTGAAATCCGGGAGTTTCACACTTCGAGTGACACCGTACGAGCCCGCGATGGCTGCATGAGTCGTCAGAGACAAGTGCTGAGGCGGCAGGGCGGTCTCGACGGCAGACTCCGTGCATGCCCCTCGAACGCGCGCGGCTGACGAGCTAACGATCGTGGAGAGGACTTTCAGATGCTGAAACGAGCGAGCGGAATGCGAGGGCGAGGGCTGAGGACGGTTGCAGCGGTTGCCCTGGTGACGATCATCGGCATGCCCCCGGCCGGGGTGCCGGTCGAGGCGCAGCAAGCGGCGACGAAGCTTCGCGAGCCTGACGTCATCTACGTGCCTACGCCGCAGGAGGTGGTGGACGCGATGCTCGCGATGGCCAACGTCACGTCCAGGGACGTCGTGTACGACCTCGGATCGGGAGACGGGCGGATCCCGATCACCGCGGCGCAGAAGTACGGCGCGCGCGCCATCGGCATCGACATCAATCCGGAGCGGATCAAGGAAGCGAACGAGAACCTCGCGAAGGCCAAGGTCGGCGACAGGGTCAAATTCCTCAACCAGGATCTGTTCGAGACCGATCTCAGCGACGCGACGGTCGTGACGCTCTACCTCCTGTCCAGCCTGAACCTCAAGCTGATGCCCAAGCTCAAGGCCCTCAGGCCTGGCACCCGGATCGTCTCGCACAGCTTCGACATGGGGACCGAGTGGCCGCCGGAGAAAACCGACACCGTGAACGGCCGCTCCATCTACTATTGGACCATCAAATAAGCTCAGTGCAGGTCAGCCGTAACGGTGCTGCTGTGAAGCCGGCGTCCGAGCTGCGTGACGCGAAAGCGCCGGATGTTGTCTTGGCGAAGTCGCAGTCGTTGCGAGCTTACCGGGCACTACAATGTTTTCATGCCGCTCTCCCCGCTCGAACCGACAGATACCCGCGCGCTATTCCGTCCGGTATCGTCCGCGCTCGTCGAGCTCCTTGCGGCCCTGCCGCCCACGGACTGGGAGCGACCGACGATTGCCGGCACGTGGGTGGTGCGCGACGTGGTGGCGCACCTGGTGGATCTGACCTTCCGCCGCCTCTCGTTCCACCGGGATCGGATGGCCCCGCCGCCACCTCCCATCCCGATCGCGTCGGAGCGGGACTTCGTCCGCTTCATCAACCTGATCAACGCACAGTGGATCGACGCCTCGCGACGACTCAGCCCGCGTGTGCTGACGGACCTCTTCGAGAAAGGCAGTACGGACCTGGCTGACTGGTTCGAGGCGCTGCCGCCCGATGCACCCGGCCTGTTCGGCGTCTCCTGGGCCGGCGAGCAGGTCTCGGAGGGATGGTTCGACGTGGGACGCGAGTTCACCGAGCTGTGGCACCACCAGCAGCAGATTCGGATGGCGGTCGACGCCCAGCCCCTCCCGGATCCTCGTTATCTGCGGGCCGTGCTCGAGATCGTCGTTCGCGGTCTGCCGCACGCCTACCGGGATGTTGCGGCCGCCGCAAGTGCCACGCTCGTGCTCGACGTCAGCGGCGAAGCGGGCGGCCAATGGACGCTCGTGCGAAACGCGGACCGCTGGACGCTGCACGCGGGAGCGCCGCCGCTGTTCACCGCACGTGTCTCGCTGTCGGACGAGGCCCTGTGGAAGCTGCTCTTCAACGCCGTCCCGGAGCGCGACGCCGCGGGCCTGATGAAGGTCGAAGGTGAGCACGCGCTGGCCGCGCCGCTCGTCCGCGCGCGGTCGGTGATCGTCTGATGCCAGAAGAGGGTATCCTGCCATTCAGGGGTGGCTATCGTTGATGTTCGCTGCTTTCGGGTCCCTGGTCCGGCGATTGATGAAGTCCACGGTTGAGCCCGCCTCGACCGCCGAGGCGACACCCGTGTCCTTGCAGGGCTTCACCGACACGGAAGCCGCCGCTTCGGCGCGGCCTGCCCAGCCAAGGACTGCCACAGAGGTGGTCCAGCCCAGCGACGCGCAGGTGCGGGAGTGGAAGGGGAGCTGGGTCGGCGGCGCGGAAAGCCGGTGGTCCGGGACCTCGCTGCTCTCCAACCCCCACAAGGCCGGCTCGTCACGAGCCGCCGCATGGCGCGCGGGCTGGCACTGGGCCGACCGTCAGCCCGACCGGAGGGAATCCACGTCGGTGCGCTTCGCGCACGCGCATCGACGCCGCACCGACCGATCGTCCCTCCTGGTGCGCCGCACTCAGGCAGGGGCCGTCGGACTTTCCGTGTTGACGATCGCGGGATGGCTCTGGCAGATCCGGCGGCAGAAAGCTCGAGGCCGCCCGGAAGAGTGAACGTTGCGCCGGTTGATCAGACCGGGCGGACGTGTCGTCAGGGGGACGGAAAGCAGCGCACCCTCGGGCTGTCCCGCCTCGCGGCTGGAACCGGCGGAATGCCCGGCCGGCCGAACACCACCGATTGCTCTCCCTCGTGCAGCACCGTCCAGCCCACCTCCCTGAGCCGGCGGGCGGATGGCAAGTGATGCGGGATCCAGACGTAGTCGGCGTCAAGTTCACGCGGCAGACCCGAGCCGCCAGGGGCATCGAAGAAGAACCGCAGGTGACGGTCGTGCAAGGCCGCCGAATACACGGTCTCGCGCCGGCCGTCCGTCGACACGCGCAGCCCGGGACTCAGATGCCAGATCGCGTATTGCCCCCAGTCGAACCAGACAAGCAGGCGGGAGCCCTGAGGCTGCTGCCGCAGGACCGCGACGGCTTCTGCTTCGGGCGTTGTGCGAGGGTCGAGATGGATACACCCGATATTGACGACAACCGCGGCGAGAGCGCCCGCGATCATCGCCACACCGAGTGCGAGGCTCACGGCACGACCGCCACGGCTCACCGCGGCGGAACTCGTCGGTGATTCCGGCTCACGCCGGGGGAGCAGTGCGGCGCCGTACAGAAACAGGGTGGAGAGGGCAAAGAAGCCGAGCAGCCGATTGACGAAGAAGGAGCCTGCGGCGAGGCCCACCACAACAAGTGCACGCCTGTGGTCGATACACGACCGCGCTCGCACGAGACCTGCCGCGGCCAGGACGGCCGTCGCGATCCACAGGAGCCAGACGCTGTGGTCTAGCGCGTAGATCGGCTGCCAGTCCGCGATGTCGGCCCGGCCGAAACCGACGGTCTCCCGGAGGAACTGCCACATTCCGAGTCCGTACGGGTTGGCCAGCGTCGCCGCCAGCGACGCGGCCCCGGCGGCCACCAGCAGGACGCTCGGGCGCAGGCCGTCGGTGCGGTACCGCACGGCAGCACCAGCCGTCCAGAGCATCAGCACTGCCCCCCCGACGATCCAGCCGCCGTGGAAGTTCGCCCAGAGCCCGAAGACGATGGGCAGGGGCATGAGCCAGCGGCGTCCTTCCGCCTTCGACGAACGCAGGAGACACACGACCAGCGCCGTGAAGAACAGAAGTGAGAAAAGCTGTGGACGGACGTGGTGTGCCTGCTGCACGGTCGTGATGACGGCCGTCGCGGCGAGCCAGTCGCGGCGCCTACCCTGGACAATCCCCTCGCGACGGAGTATCAGGTCGAGCTGCCACCACACGCCTGCAATCACGGCCACCTTCAGGACGACGAGCCCCGCGGGCCCGGCCAGGCGGAACGCGGCCGCCGTCAGGAGCTCGGCGGCCCATTCGTGATTGATCCAGGGGCGGTCGCTCGTGAACGAGTACGGATCCGCCGTGGGAAGAACTCTCTCCTCGAGAAAATCGAGCCCGAAGCGCACGTGTCCCCAGAGATCCGGATCGGCCCGCGTGTACGTGATGACAGCGAACAACACGGACCACAGCGCGGCCCGCAATACGGTGGGGATCGAGGGCAGATAGCGGGCGGCAGCCGATGACATCACCAATGTAGTCTCGGTCGGGGCTCCTCGAGTCTGTATGTCGGCACTGAACGCGCTATGGCCCCTTTTGCCGCCTCGCGCTCCACCGGTGGTGTTAGAATGCCCGACCATGACGCCAAAGACCAGCGACGGAAGTGCGCGCAGGAGCGACAGCGGCATTTCCTACTTCGAAGCCTTCGGCATCATCGTCGTCACCATCGCTCTGACGTACCTGGCATACGCCAAGGTGCTGGGTCCGCGACATTACTTCTACAGCCTGCCGGCCCTCAGTGAACTGGAGGGTCTGAGTAAGTTCGACCTTGGGGAGCGATCCTCGCGCAACTTCGAGGAACTGATAGTCCGGGATGTGTTCAACGACAGGCGCGGCGTGACGTTCCTGGATGTGGGGGCCAACCACTACAAGGACGAGAGCAACACCTATTACCTCGAAACCGCCCTGGGCTGGTCCGGGCTCGCGATCGACGCTCTCGACGAATTCGGGGCGGACTACAAAGTGCACCGGCCCCGGACGCGTTTTGTCGCCATGTTCGCGTCGGACGTCGCCGACCAGAAGGTGCAGTTCTTCGTGGCCCCCAATTCACTGGTCTCGTCGGTCAGCGAAGAGTTCACGAAGCGGGAAGGCTCGCCTGGAAGCGCCCGCACGGTGCCGACGACCACGCTGAATGCGGTGCTCGATCAGGCGCGGATCGGCAGGGTGGATTTCATGTCGATGGACATCGAGCTTGCGGAGCCGAAGGCCCTGGCGGGTTTCGATATCGACAGGTTCAAGCCGGAGCTCGTATGCATCGAAGCGCACCTCGAGGTGCGGCAGCAGATTCTCGACTACTTCGCCCGTCATGGCTACGTGGCGCTCGGCAAATATCTCCGGATTGATCCGCACAACCTGTACTTCGCGCGGCTGTGAACGACGAAGACCCCGACGCTACGC
>JALZOC010000784.1 GCA_030857365.1 Acidobacteriota bacterium | reverse complement strand
GAGGACGGCACTCCAGCAGCAACGTCACGCCGCTAAGCTCCGGTTTTTGAACCGGGCGGCGGCGTCTTCTTCGAGGGCGTGGACATCCAGGAGAGCCTGCTCCACTACAAAGCGCGGATCGGGTACGTCCCCGAGGAAGCGCACCTCTATAACTGCTATAACTGCCGAGGAGGATCCCGATGCCCTCTTCGCCGGTTTTCGCCTGAGTGAGGGAATTGCGGCCGAGACCAGGCCGCCAGCGCGAGCGGCCGCAACACGATACACGCATGGCCAGGACTGTAAGCAGCGCGGCAAATCCGTAACGCGCCCCTGAGCCTCACCCCGGGTAAACCCGGGGAAATCGGTGCAACCGGTACGGAACCCCCCTTGCCTGCCACCTTGCGTGGTTCTTCGTCTCTCCCGTGCGTTTCTCATCGCGGCCGCCGCCCTCGCCTGCGCGTCGAAGCTGCACGGGCAGAACCGGCTCACGCCTATGATCGCCAGCCAGGAACTGAACCGCTGCCTCTCGGTCGTGAGAGCCGCGGCGCGGAAGGGGGGCGTCACAGGCCAAACCGGTCGCCGCGCGACCCCCGGCTACCTGTTCCGCCCGCATCAATAATATGACCGGGGACTTCGTCCCCGGACCCCTTACGCCGTCGCTCGCGGGGGCCCCTGCGCCCCACTCCGCTCCGGCGGGCGCGCGTAGGCCTTCGTCCCCGGACCCCTTACGTTTTCGCGGGCTGACAGAGGCACGTCGCGCGTCGCACGTGCACGCTGCACGTGCACGTTGCACCTTGCACGTTGGGCGTGGCACGTGCCAAGTGCCAGGTGCCCTGTGCCACGTCCCCCCATGTAGAATGCCCCCCATGACCCTGCCTACGCGTCCCCTGGGTTCCAGCGGTTTCGACATCACCACCCTCGGATTCGGCGCCTGGGCGGCTGGCGGAGGCGGATGGTCCTTTGGCTGGGGCACCCAGGATGACGAGGCTTCGCTCGAGGCGATGCGCCGCGCCATCGACGGGGGCGTCAACTGGATCGATACAGCGGCCGTGTACGGGCTCGGGCACTCGGAGGAAGTCGTCGGGCGATTCCTGCAGGAGCTCGCACCTGGCGACAGGCCGCTGGTCTTCACCAAGTGCGGGTTGGTGTGGGATGACCGCGACAGGATGAAAGTGTCGCTGCGCAACCTGCAGCCCGACTCCATCGCACGGGAGTGCGAGGCCTCGCTGCGTCGCCTCAAGGTCGATTCGATCGACCTGTACCAGTTCCACTGGCCTGACGAGTCCGGCACCCCGATGGAGGATTCGTGGGCGGCGATGGTGCGGCTGCTCGAGCAGGGGAAAGTGCGCGCGATCGGCGTCTCGAACTTCGGAGTGCCGCTGCTCGAGCAATGCGAGGCGGTGCGGCACGTCGACTCGCTGCAGCCGCCGTTTTCCCCCATCAAGCGGGACGCGGCCGCAGCCCAGATCCCCTGGTGCGCGGCACACGGCACGGGCGTGATCTGCTACAGCCCCATGCAGTCGGGCATCCTGACCGATTCTTTCAGCGCTGCCCGGGTGGCGAGATTCGCCGACGATGACTGGCGGCGGCGCGGGCTCGAGTTCAAGTCTCCACAGCTCGAGCGGAACATCGCGCTGCGCGATGCCCTCAGACCGATCGCCGCGCGTCATGCGACGACGGTGAGCGCCGTGGCCATTGCGTGGGTGCTGTCCTGGCCTGGTGTGAGCGGGGCCATCGTGGGCGCGCGCTCGGCGGACCAGGTCGACGGCTGGCTGCCCGCCTCTCACGTCCGTCTGTCGGAGGAGGACCTCGATGCGGTCGGCGCGGCCCTCGAACGGACGAAGGCGGGCTCCGGCCCCACCCGTCCGCCGCGCGCCTGACGAGGGGCTCCTCCGTTAGCGGAGGGCCTTGGCGATCGCCGCTGCCGCGAGCGGCCCCATGACCGCGTAACCCTTCGCGTTGGGGTGGAGGTCGTCCTCCGTGAGTTCCGGACGCATCATCCCCGCCGGGTCCGTCATGGCCGAAAAGTAATCCAGATAGGTGTGGCCGTTTTCGGCGGCGTACGTCTTCATCCACTCGTTGACCGCCTGGATGCGCGCCATCGGCCGTGTGCTGGTCTGGGGCGCGGCGCGCGGGGCGGTATGGTACGCGCTCACGGGCGTCACACTCGCGAGGATGACCTTGATGCTGTTGGCCTGGGCCAATTGACTCATCGAGGCGAGATTGGCCTGGATGTCTTCGTTGCTCATCGGGCCTGTATTCCCGGCGATGTCGTTCGTGCCGGCAAGGATGACCACCGCCTTCGGCTTCAGGTCGATCACGTCCCGCCGGAAGCGTACCAGCATCTGCGGCGTGGTCTGC
>JALZOC010000783.1:1588-2342 GCA_030857365.1 Acidobacteriota bacterium | reverse complement strand
GCCGCCGCCGCGGACCGCCCAGCGGCCATTTCCCCACGAGACGTCACTCGCGCCGACGAACTCGCCCGACGCCGAGCCCACATCCATCACGACGCTCCCGTGCGTTCCCTCGATCGGCCGCGTGGGTATGGTGTCGCTGATGACGTTCACAAGCCCGCCGATCGCATTGGCGCCGTACAGCAGGGTGGCAGGGCCGCGCACCACCTCGATGCGTGACGCACTGGCGGGGTTGACAGGGACGCCGTGGTCTCCGGACTGGCTGGAGAGATCCCCGACGCGCTGACCATCCTCCAGAATCAGAACGCGATCGCCGTCAAGGCCGCGGATGACCGGCCTGGAGGGTCCCGGGCCGAAGGAGCGTTCGGCCACCCCTGGCTGACGTTCGAGCGTCGCGCCGAGTGTCGTTTCGAGCTCACGGCTGAGATCCCGCCCCGCCAGCACCGAGGTGGGCTGGTACGAGGCGAACTGGTCGCGGGCAGTCGGGCTGACAGACACAACCTCCGTGTAGTGCACCTCGGCGTCGAGCAGCGCATCGAGAGGCGCTGCGGCTCCAGCGCTGACGGTCAGGTCCGCCCGGAGCGGCATCAATCCGGGAGCCGCGATGATCACGTGCCGGCTGCCGGGCGGCACCCCTGCCAGCGTGAAACGGCCATCCGAATCGGTGGACGCTTCGAGCCGCGTCCCTTCCACGAGCACGGTGGCGCCGGCCACGGGCTCGAGCGAACCCGCACGCCGTACCTGACCGGTGATGGTC
>JALZOC010000783.1:0-1578 GCA_030857365.1 Acidobacteriota bacterium | reverse complement strand
GGTCATCGGCGCAGTCGCTGGTGCTGGAAGTTGAGGCACCGGTTCCTGGGCGGCAACGACAGCTCCGACCGCAAGAGCAAATACGACACCAACGGCGGAGCTCACGCTCCGCGCAAATGAAACAGAGAACATGCGCGCTCCTCGGAAAAAGATTGACGACGGACTGCCGGGGACTACAGCAGGGTCGACGGAGGCGCGCGGGCGGGAAGCTTCTGGGGGCCTGGCGCCGTTGGCGCAGCGCAGGCCGCAACACTCAGGAAAGGACGCGCGGCCACGTGAGCGGCGCCCACGACCGCCCCGGCGCGCACGGTGCGCGCGGTGCGAATCCAGTGGCAGACCGCGCAGTGCGCCCGATGATCGACCGGAGCCGCGTCAACGGTCCGGGTCGACTCGCGGCCGTCAGCGTACGATCCCTGCAGCGACGGCGGACACGCGGTGTCGTCGTCGAGCCACAGATGCGGCAATCCACCGATCGTAACCAGCAGAAGCAGGCCGGCCACGACGCCTATTGGACGCCGCCCTCGAAGGGCGCTCATCATCTGTACCTTACACGATCCCGCACACCTTGCACCATCCCCGGCCCGTCCGCTCGAGGAGCGGCTGTCGGGGGGCGGCTATACTGCGCTGATGTTTCCGGTCAGCGACGTCATACCGTCCAAAACGACGCCCTACGTGACGGTGTCGCTCATCGCGCTGAATGGGCTGGCCTTCCTGTACCAGCTGCAGCTCGACAGCCCAGGGGTCCAGCTGCTGTGGCAGCTCTTCGGTCTCGTCCCCGCCTACTTCTCGTGGACGACCCTGCTCACCAGCATGTTCCTGCACGAGGGATGGCTGCACATGCTCGGCAACATGCTCTACCTGTGGATTTTCGGTGACAACGTCGAAGACAGCCTCGGCCACGCCGGATTTCTGCTGTTCTACATCTGCTGCGGCGCCGCTGCCGCGCTCGGCCAGGTCGCGATCTACCCCGCCTCCATGATCCCGATGATCGGCGCGAGCGGCGCGATTGCCGGCGTGATGGGCGCGTACTTCCTGATGTATCCGCACTCCCGGATCCTCACCGTGGTTTTTCTCGTGGTTTTTCTGGACATGGTCGAGATCCCCGCGATTTTCTTCCTGGGATTCTGGTTCGTGAAAGAGCTGTTCAACGGCGTGGGGTCGCTGGGTACCCAGTCGTTGTCCGGGGGGGTCGCGTTCTGGGCGCACATCGCGGGCTTTGCGACCGGGGGACTCGTCGGCTTGATCTGGCGGCTGCGTCACGGCGGGCGCCGCAGGCATTGGGAGGGGAGGCAATAGTAGACGTTGGCTTCCAGCTTCCAGCTTCCAGCCACAGCTGCCAGCAGGCTCTCCGCAGATCGGCGGCCCGGTCGTTGAAGCGGGCAGCTGGTACTCGCGGCGGGAAGCGGGAAGCCGGAAACTGGAAGCTGGAAGCTGGAAGCTGTTATTCAACTGCCCGCGCGCCGGCGGATGTCTTGCGAGACGCGGGCGAGCTCAATCATGACGCGCTCGAACTCCCGCGCGTATTCGTCGGCCGGCAGGAATCTCCTGCGGATTGCCAGCTCGTCCACTTCGACCATC